>JADFZP010000382.1 GCA_015232485.1 Alphaproteobacteria bacterium | reverse complement strand
GCCCCAGTTCGAACAATGTGACGTCGCGCAGGCCGCGATCGGCGTTGCGTCCGGCGGCGGCCACCAGATTGGGCAGCAGCGAGGGGCGCATGGCGTCGAGATCGGCGCTGATCGGGTTCGAAAGGACCAGCCCCTCGGCCACGCCGCCGAACTGGGCGGCGGCGGCCGACGCGGTGAACGACCAGGTGACGGTCTCGACCATGCCGCGCGCCGCCAGGGCGCGGCGGACGGCGATCACGCGGCGCTGTTCGGGCGTCAGCACGGTGCGCGGCATCGACGGGCGGGGCAGCGGCGTGGTCGGGATGCGGTCATAGCCGTTGACCCGGATGACCTCCTCGACGATGTCGTGCTCGGCGGTCAGGTCGGCGCGCCATGACGGCGGATGGACCAGCAGGGTGCCGCGCTCGGCGGGCGCCACGATGCAGCCCAGGGCGTTCAGGATGCGCTCGATGCCGTCGCGCTCGATGTCGATGCCGCCCAGCCCGGCGACCCGCTCGGGCCGCAGGGTGATCGAGCGGTGCCAGTTGGGCTCGGCGCCGGCGATCACCGGCTCGGACGCCTCGCCGCCGCACAACTCCAGGATCATGCGGGTGGCCATCTCCATGCCGGACACCGCCGAGACGGGATCGACGCCGCGCTCGAAGCGGTAGCGGGCGTCGGAGTCGATGCCCAGCTTGCGCCCGGTGGCCGCCGTGCGGACCGGGTCGAACAGCGCCGATTCCAGGAACACCTCGGCGGTGTCTTCGCCGCAGCCCGAATGGGCGCCGCCGATGATGCCGGCCAGCGCCTCGGGGCCGGCCTGATCGGCGATCACCGTCATGGTCTCGTCGAGTTCGTATTCGCGGCCGTTCAGGGCCAGCAGCCTCTCGCCGGGCTTGGCCAGCCGGGCGCGGATGTTGCCGGTCACCTTGGCGGCGTCGAAGACGTGCAGCGGGCGGCCCAAATCGTAGGTGAACAGATTGGTGATGTCGACCAGCGCCGAGATCGGCCGCAGACCGATGGCGGTCAGGCGGCGCTTCAGCCAGTCGGGGCTTTCGCAATTCGAGACGCCGCGGATGTAGCGGCCGGCGAACAGCGGGCAGGCGTCGGCGGCCTCGTGCGGGAAGTCCAGCGAGACGGTGATCGGGCTGGTCAGGCGGGCGACCACCGGCTGCGCCTTCAACGGCTTCAGCTTGCCCATCCCCGAGGCGGCCAGATCGCGGGCGATGCCGCGCACCCCCAGGCAATCGGCCCGGTTCGGGGTGATCGAGACGTCGAACACCGGGTCGAACTCCATCGCCTCGACCAGCTTGCCGCCCACCTTGGCGGCGGGGTCCAACTCGGCGATGCCGGCGTGGTCCTCGCCCAGGCCAAGCTCGCGCCACGAGCACAGCATGCCCTGGCTTTCGACGCCGCGGATCTTGCCCTTCTTCAGCACCTCGCCGTTGGCCGGGATGCGGGCGCCGGGACGGGCCAGGATGACCTTGATGCCGGCCCGCGCGTTGGGCGCGCCGCACACCACTTGCAGCGTGGCCCCATCGCCGGGATCGACCGTGCAGACGCGCAGGCGGTCGGCGTCGGGATGCTGGACGGCCTCGACCACCTGGGCGACGGTGAAGTCGGCCAGCGACGCGGCGGGGTCTTCGATCGACTCGACCTCCAGGCCCAGCATGGTCAGGCGCTCGGAGATCGCGTCGATCGGGGCGTCGGTGTCGAGATGCTGGCGCAGCCAGGACAAGGTGAACTTCATCGGGCGAGCCCTCCCGGCAGCGTCGGCACGTCCAGCGCCGAGAATCCGTAATGGCGCAGCCAGCGCAAATCGGAATCGAAGAAGGTGCGCAGATCGGGGATGCCGTATTTCAGCATGGCGATGCGCTCGATGCCCATGCCGAAGGCGAAGCCCTGATACTTGTCGGGGTCGATGCCGCAGGCCTTCAGCACGTTGGGATGGACCATGCCGCAGCCCAGGATCTCCAGCCAATCCGAGCCGGCGCCGATGCGCAACTCGCCGCCCTTGCGCGAGCAGCCGATGTCCATCTCGGCCGAGGGTTCCGTGAACGGGAAGAACGACGGGCGGAAGCGGGCCGGCACGTCGTCGATCTCGAAATAGGTGCGCACGAACTCGACCAGACAGCCCTTCAGATGGCCCATATGGGTCGCCTCGTCGATCACCAGGCCCTCGACCTGATGGAACATCGGCGTGTGGGTCATGTCGCTGTCGCAGCGATAGGTGCGGCCGGGCGCGATGATGCGGATCGGCGGCTTGGTCCCCAGCATGGTGCGAACCTGCACCGGCGAGGTGTGGGTGCGCAGCAGATAGCGATCGCCCCCCTCGCGCTCGGGGAAGAAGAAGGTGTCGTGCATCAGCCGCGCCGGATGGCCGGGCGGGAAGTTCAGGGCGGTGAAGTTGTGGAAATCGTCCTCGATGTCGGGGCCTTCCGCCACCGCGAAGCCCATCGCGCCGAAGATCGCGACGATCTCGTCCAGCGTCTGGCTGATCGGGTGGATGCGGCCTTCCGCCTCGGGGCGGGCGGGCAGGGTGACGTCGATGCGCTCGCGTTCCAGGCGCTGGTTCAGCGCGGCGCGGTCAAGGTCGGCCTTGCGCGCCTCGAGGGCCGCCGCGACGGCGTCCTTCAGCACGTTGAGCGCGGCGCCCGCCTCGCGGCGTTCGTCGGGGCCCATGCCGCCCAGCGTCTTCATCAGGGCGGTGATCCGCCCCTTCTTGCCCAGGGCGGCGACCCGCACCTGCTCCAGCGCGTCCAGGTCGGCGGCGGCGGCCGCCTCGGCCAGCACTTCGCCGCGAATCCGTTCCAGGTCGTTCATCGGGCCATTCCCTACCCACCAAAACGCGAAAAGGGGGCCGCGATGGCGACCCCCTCGATCGACGCGACCGGCGGACGATGCCCGCCGGCCGGTATCGTCACGCGCCGAGAGCCGCCTCGGCCTGCTTGCACAGCGTCGCGAAGGCCGCCGGCTCGCGGATCGCGATGTCGGACAGAACCTTGCGGTCCAGCTCGATGTTGGCCCGCTTCAGGCCATTGATGAAGCGCGAATAGGTCAGGCCATGGGCGCGGGCGCCGGCGTTGATGCGCTGAATCCACAGGGCGCGGAAATTCCGCTTGCGGACGCGACGATCGCGATAGGCGTATTGCAGCGCCTTCTCGACCCGCTGGATGGCCATGCGGAAACAGGTCGAAGACCGACCGCGATAGCCCTTGGCGAGCTTCAGAATCTTCTTGTGGCGGGCATGCGCGCGCACGCCCCTCTTGACGCGGGCCATGGATCAGACTCCGTAGGGCATGAAGGTCGTGAGGCGCTTGCAATCCCCATCGGAAATGAGGAACGTGCCGCGCGCTTGACGCTTCATCTTCTGCGGACGCTTGATGAGACCATGGCGCTTGCAGGCCACGTTCCCCTTCAGCTTGCCGGTGCCGGTCATCGAGAACCGCTTTTTCACGGCGCTCTTGGTTTTCATCTTGGGCATTTCGCTCGGTTCCTTCTTGAAGGATGTTTTCAGCGCTCGAAGCGGCAAGGCATGCCCTGCCCGGTCCGCTCGGAAGCGAGGGTTATAGCGGGGCGCGCGGTGTTTTGCAAGGCGGCGTCGCGACGGCGATGGTTGCGCCCCACACCCGCGCGACATACAGTAGGCGCCTTCGCCCAACCAGCGAGATATGGTGTCAATGGACGAGTCCACCCTTCGCCAATTGCTGGCCGAGCGCGAGGCGGAACTTCACGTTCTGCGTCTGGCCCTGCGCCAAGTCAAACGCGCCAACCGCCGCCTCGCCAGCGGCCGCATGGCGCCCACCCTGCCGGCCGGCTTCGGCGAAGGCTGGGCGCTCGCCCGCATCGGCCACCTGCGCGGCGAAATCGCCGAGGCCGAAGCCCGCGCCCAGGCCGAACGCG
>JADFZP010000381.1 GCA_015232485.1 Alphaproteobacteria bacterium | reverse complement strand
TTGTCCCCTTTTCCGTCATGGCCGGGCTTGACCCGGCCATCCACGTCTGTCCGCAGAAGAGAAAGCGGAAACAACGGCTTGTACGGCTGTCACGTGGATGCCCGGATCAAGTCCGGGCATGACGGCGTGGGAGGTTGCGGGCAGTGACGGATCAGGCGCCCGCTTCGTTTCAAAGCCCGCGCAAGAACCGCGGCCGGAGCGGTCGCGCGCCGGCCAGCGCCTCGTCGAGTTGGGCCAGCAGGCGGGGCTTGTCCTTGGGCAGGGTGCCGGCCAGGGGCAGGCAGTTGGAGGCGTGGTTCGAACGGAAGATCACCGGGGCGGGCGGGTCGAGGGCGGCCAGCAGGCGGTGTTGCTCGGCCAGGATCGCCGCGTCGTCCTGGGGCTGGAATTCGCCCTCCCAGCGGGCCAGGAAGCGGGCCACCGCGTCGGGTTCCAGGGTCAATTGCAGGGTCGACAGGAAATTGGGCGGCGCCTCGTTGACCAGGGCCGCCGTTTCGTCGATATGCTCGCGCCAATGCGCCTGGCCGCCCAGGCCGAGGATCACGGTGGCCGACACCTTCATGCCGGCGGCCCGCGCCTTGGTCAGCGCCAGCGCGACGTTGCGCCGCGACGAGCCCTTGGCGACCCGGCGCAGCACGCGGTCGGCGCCCGACTCGATGCCCAGATAGACCAGCGACAGCTTGCGGGCCTTCAACGCGGCCAGTTCCTCGGGCGATTTGCGCAGCAGGTTGACCGGCGTGGCGTAGGACGCGACCCGCTGAAGGGCGGGAAAGCTTTCCGCCAATCGATCGAGGATGGCGATCAGATCGGCGGTCGGCAGGGTCATGGCGTCGCCATCGGCCAAAAACACCCGATGCGCCTCGGGCCATTCGGCGCGGGCCGCCGCGATGTGGGCGAACACCTCGTCGCGCGGCCGCGCCACGAAGGGCTTTCGGTCATACATCGAGCAGAAGGTGCAGTGATCGAAGCTGCACCCCAGCGTCGCCTGGATGATCAGATTGTCGCCCTCGGAGGGCGGACGGTAGACCGGGCCGTGATAATCGAGCATGGTCACTCGGGGTCCGGCAGGGCGTCGCGCATGGTGACGAACTCCTCGGCGGCGGTGGGATGGATGCCGACCGTGGCGTCGAATTGTTGTTTGGTGGCGCCGCATTTCAGGGCCACCGCGAAGCCCTGGACGATCTCGGGCGCGTCGGGGCCGACCATGTGGCAGCCGACCACGCGCTGGCCGGCCCGCTCGACGATCAGCTTCATCAGGGTGCGCTCGTCGCGCTTCGACAGGGTGTGGCGCATCGGCTTGAAGCGGCTGACATAGACGTCCAGCTTGCCGTAACGGGCGCGGGCCTGCGCCTCGGTCAGGCCGACGCTGCCGATCGGCGGGTTCGAGAACACCGCCGAGGGCACGTTCTCGTAGTCCATGCTCATCGGGTTGGCGTTGTAGACCGTCTCGGCGAAGCAACGCCCCTCGTTGAGGGCCACCGGCGTCAGATTGATGCGGTCGGTGACGTCGCCCACCGCGTAGATGTGGGGGACCGAAGTCCGCGCCCATTCGTCGACCACCACGGCGCCCTTGCCGTCGAGCGCCACCCCCGCCTCGGCCAAGCCGACGCCTTCGGTGTTGGGCACCCGGCCGGTGGCGTAAAGCACCGTGTCGGCCTCGAGCAGATCGCCGCCGGCCAGACGCAGGCTGACTCCGCCCTCGCATTTCTCGATGCCGCGCACGATGGACTCGCAGCGCAGATCGATGCCCTTGCGCACCATCTCGCCGGCCAGCGCGGTGCGCACATCCTGGTCGAAGCCGCGCAGCACCGTGTCGCCGCGCAGCATCATCGTGACCCGCGCCCCCAGCGCGCGGAAGATGCCGGCGAACTCGACGGCGATGTAGCCTCCGCCGACGATCGCCACCTTTGATGGCAGCTTGGCGAGGCCCAGCGCCTCGTTCGAGCTGATGGCGTGCTCGATGCCGGGGACGGCCGGCATGTGCGGCCGCCCGCCGGTGGCGATCAGGATGCGCTCGGCGGTCAGCACGCGGCCGTTCACCTCGACCGTGTGGGGGTCGGCCAGGCGGGCGCGGCCGTCGATCACCTCGCAGCCGGCCTCGCGCAGGATGCGGCCATAGACGGTTTCCAGGCGATCGATCTCGGCGTCCTTGTTGGCGATCAGCCTACCCCAGTCGAACTGCGCCTGGCCCAGGGTCCAGCCAAAGCCGGACGCGTCGGCGAAGTCCTCGGCGAAATGGGCGCCGTAGACCAGCAGCTTCTTGGGCACGCAGCCGCGGATCACGCAGGTGCCGCCGACGCGGCTTTCCTCGATCACCGCGACCCGCGCGCCGTACCCCGCCGCCAGCCGCGAGGCGCGCACCCCGCCCGAGCCGGCGCCGATGGTGACGAGGTCATAGTCGTAAATCGTGCTGGCCATGGCGCGCCCTTCCGGATTTCCTCTGCCCGTGAAGGATCGCAACGGCGGCGCGCTTTGTCCAGGACGGGCCGCCGGAATTGACTCTTTCGCCGCGCTCGCGCCATAGTGGTCGGCGATGGAACCGACGACGACGCGATCCTTTGCCGGTCTGACCTGGACCCTTCAAGCCGACTGCTGGTCGGCCAGCGACCCGCGCGGCCGCTTCGAGGTGATCGAATACCTGCCCGGCGCCTGGACCTCGCTATGGTTCCCAGCCCAAGCCGGTTGCGGCTGCGGCGCCGGGGCCAAGGGGGGCGGCGACTTCGATGATTTCGCCCAGGCCGCCCAGGCCATCGTCACCCTCGCCTCGGCCGCTTAACCCCTTCTACTTCCCCGTCCGCCGCACCCGCTCGCGCAGGATCAGCCCGTTCCTGACCAGCATGGCCGCGCGGTCGACCGGGCGGCCGAAATAGGTGATCTTGCGGTCGGCGCGCGTGATCCCCCACACATGCTCGAAGCCGGTGACCGGCACCGCCCAGGTTTTCAGGCCGGCGGCGCGGGCCTTCAGGCCGATGTCGGTCTCCTCGTGGAAATAGGGCGACATGCGGGGATCGAAGCACAGCCCGGCGTCATGGAACCGCTGGGCGTGCAGGGCGAACAGGAAGCCGTGGACGCGATCGACCTCGACCGGCTCGGCGAAGGTGCCGGGCGACCAGCGGGCGGTGGCGTGGAAATGGGGCGCCTCGACGCGGTCGCCGCCGGGCGCCACCATCACCGCGTCGGGCAATTCGAACAGGTATGCCTCGAGCCGCGCCAGCGTGCCGGGCAGGATATGCAGATCGGCGTTCAGCACGAACACCACCTCGCCCTCGGCGTGGTTGATGCCGATGTTCCAGGCCCGCGCCACGCCGACATTGTGGCGGTTGTGGGCGAATTTATCGATGCGCGGATGCTTGCCGAGATCTTGGAACATGGCCTCGTCGTTGAACACCACGATCACCTCGCCGTCGAAATCGGCGAGATCGTCGAGCAGGCTTCGGATGTCGAACGGCGAACCGGGCGAGTAGTCGAGCACCGGGATCACCACGCTGCGCCGGGGTGGACGCTCGCCGGGTCCGCGCAACTCCCGCTCGCGGGCCATCGCCCGGTCCGCTTCGGGAATTCGCGACTGGGCGCGGCACAGTCCCTCCAGCCAGGTCCACGGCAGGGGATCGGTGGGCGAGACCGCCGCCAACAGTCGGAACGGCGCCACCGCCTCGGCCTCGCGGCCCGCCGCGAACAGCGCCTTGCCCATGTGCTCGAACGCCGGAGCCCGCGCCGGATCGAGGGCGATCGCCCGCCGATGGCAGGCCACCGCCTCATCGAACCGTCCCGCCGCTTGCAGCGCCTCGCCCAATTCGAGGTGCCGCTCGGCTCCCTGAGGATCGAGCGCCACCGCGCGGCGCATCAGGCCGATCGCCAGACCCGCGTCGCGATCGGGATCGAGC
>JADFZP010000380.1 GCA_015232485.1 Alphaproteobacteria bacterium | reverse complement strand
CGCTGGGCCTCGACCCCGCGCTGCCGGCGATGAAGGCGCTGGGCGTGCCCGAGCTGCTGCGCGTGGCGCGCGGCGAGGTCGGGGTGGAGGAGGCGGCGGCCGCCGCCCAGCGGGCCACCCGCAACTTCGCCAAACGGCAACTGACCTGGTTCCGCCACCAGCTCGACGATCCGGTGCGTATCCCTGCGCAATATTCGGAAAGTTTGTGTCCAAAAATCTTTTCGATTATTCGCGAGTTTCTATTGACCGGGCAGGCGTGAGCGTCTAGCTTTGGTCCCCTCGCGGCCTCTGGCGCCGCGCCGGAGGCGTTTGCCTCCAGATATCGCTTCGCGTCGTGAAAGGGTGTGCAATGGCACAGGAAAAGCTGTCCGGTTCGGAAATCATTCTGAAGGCGCTGGTCGACCAGGGCGTCGACGTGATCTTCGGCTATCCGGGCGGCGCCGTACTTCCGCTCTATGACGAGATCTTCAAGCAGAACCGCATCCGCCACATCCTGGTGCGCCACGAGCAGGCCGCGCTGCATGCCGCCGAGGGCTATGCCCGCTCGACCGGCAAGGTCGGCGCCGTGCTGGTCACCTCGGGCCCCGGCGCGACCAACGCGGTCACCGGCTTGACCGACGCGCTGATGGACTCGATCCCGCTGGTCTGCTTCACGGGCCAAGTGCCCACCCACCTGATCGGCAACGATGCCTTCCAGGAGGCCGACACCACCGGCATCACGCGGCCCTGCACCAAGCACAATTATCTGGTCAAGGACGTGGCCGACCTCGCCCGCGTCGTGCACGAGGCGTTCTACGTGGCGCGCAGCGGCCGCCCCGGTCCGGTGGTCATCGACCTGCCCAAGGACGTGCTGATCAACGAGGCCGCCTATATCTCGCCGGCCAAGATCAAGCACAAATCCTACAAGCCCCAGGTCAAGGGCGACATCAAGCAGATCGAGAAGGCGGTCGAAATGATCGCCCAGGCCAAGAAGCCGATCTTCTATTGCGGCGGCGGCGTCATCAATTCCGGGCCGGCGGCCTCGACCCTGCTGACCCAGTTCGCGCACACCACCGGCTTTCCGGTGACGCTGACCCTGATGGGCCTGGGCGCCTTCCCCGCCTCGGACAAGCAGTTCCTGGGCATGCTGGGCATGCACGGCACCTTCGAGGCCAACTGGGCGATGCACGATTGCGATCTGATGATCTGCGTCGGCGCCCGCTTCGACGACCGGGTCACCGGCCGCACCAACGCCTTCGCGCCCCATTCCAAGAAGATCCACATCGATATCGACCCCTCGTCGGTCAACAAGAACGTGGCCGTCGACCTGGCGATCATCGGCGACGTGGCGCATGTCTTGGAAGACATGATCAAGGTGTGGAAGTCCAAGCAGTACAAGCCGCACGACAAGGCGCTGAAGGAGTGGTGGCGGCAAATCGAGCTGTGGCGCGCCCGCGACTGCCTGCGCTACGACCGCACCTCGAAGCTGATCAAGCCGCAATACGCCATCGAGCGCCTGTACGAGCAGACCAAGAACCGCGACACCTACATCACCACCGAGGTCGGCCAGCACCAGATGTGGGCCGCCCAGCTTTACAAGTTCGAGAAGCCGAACCGCTGGATGACCTCGGGCGGTCTGGGCACCATGGGCTACGGCCTGCCCGCCGCGATGGGCGTGCAGTTGGCCCATCCCGACTCGCTGGTGGTCGACATCTCGGGCGAAAGCTCGGTGCAGATGAACATCCAGGAGATGGCGACGATTTGCCAGTACCGGCTGCCGGTCAAGGTGTTCATCCTCAACAACTCGTATATGGGCATGGTGCGCCAGTGGCAGGAGCTGCTGTATGAGAAGCGCTACGCCGAAAGCTACATGGGCGCCCACCCGGACTTCGTGAAGCTGGCCGACGCCTATGGCGCCAAGGGCCTGCGTTGCGACGCGGTGGCCGACGTCGACGCGGCGATTCGCGAAATGATCGAGACCGACGGCCCGGTGATCCTCGACATGCGCGTCGATCCCGAGGAGAACTGCTTCCCGATGATCCCCTCGGGGGCCGCCCACAACGACATGCTGCTGGGGTCGACCGACGAGGGGCAGAAGCCGATCTCCGAGGAAGGCATGGTGCTGGTCTGAGCGGGCGGAGGGAAGGAACATGATCATGCGCAAGGAAGAAATCCGCCGCCACACGGTCGCCGTGCTGGTCGACAACGAGGCAGGCGTCCTGGCTCGCGTCATCGGCCTGTTTTCGGGCCGCGGCTACAACATCGAAAGCCTGACCGTCGCCGAGGTCGATCCGGGCGAGCGACTTAGCCGCATCACCATCGTGACCTCGGGCACGCCCATGGTGATCGAGCAGATCAAGGCGCAGCTTGGCCGGCTGGTGCCGGTCCACAAGGTGCGCGACCTGACCGTCGACGGCCCTTCGGTGTCGCGCGAGATGGCCCTGGTCAAGGTGGCCGGCGGCGGCGAGAAGCGCGTCGAATCGTTGCGCATCGCCGACATCTTCCGCGCCCGCGTGGTCGATTCGACCAATGAATCCTTCGTCTTCGAGATCGTCGGCGCCACCGAGAAGCTGGACGCCTTCATCAAGTTGATGCAGCCCCTGGGGCTGATCGACGTGTCGCGCACCGGCGTCGTCGCCATCTCGCGCGGCGCCGAGGGCATCTGACAAAATTCCATGGAAGGGGAAAACCTGATATGCGCGTCTATTACGATCGGGATGCCGACGTCAATCTGGTCAAGGGCAAGAAGGTCGCCGTGGTCGGCTATGGCAGCCAGGGCCACGCCCATGCGCTGAATCTCCGCGATTCGGGCGTCAAGGACGTGGCGGTCGCCCTGCGCGCCGGTTCGCCCTCGGCCAAGAAGGCCGAGGCCGAGAAGCTCAAGGTGATGACCCCGGCCGACGCCGCCGCCTGGGCCGACGTGGTGATGATCCTCACCCCCGACGAGTTGCAGGCCGATCTCTACAAGAACGACCTCGAGCCGAACCTGAAGCAGGGCGCCGCCCTGGCCTTCGCGCACGGCCTCAACATCCACTTCAAGCTGATCGAGCCGCGCCCCGATCTCGACGTCTTCATGATCGCGCCGAAGGGCCCCGGCCACACCGTGCGCAGCGAATACGTCAAGGGCGGCGGCGTGCCCTGCTTGGTCGCGGTGGCCCAGAACGCCAGCGGCAACGCGCTGGAAATCGCCCTGTCCTACGCCTCGGCGGTGGGCGGCGGTCGCTCGGGCATCATCGAGACGACGTTCCGCGAGGAATGCGAGACCGATCTGTTCGGCGAGCAGGTGGTGCTGTGCGGCGGCCTGTCGCGCCTGATCCAGGCCGGCTTCGAGACCCTGACCGAGGCGGGCTACGCCCCCGAGATGGCCTATTTCGAGTGCCTGCACGAGGTCAAGCTGATCGTCGACCTGATGTATGAGGGTGGTATCGCCAACATGCGCTACTCGATCTCGAACACCGCCGAATACGGCGACTACGTGACCGGCCGGCGCATCATCACCGACGAGACCAAGGCCGAGATGAAGCGCGTGCTGGAAGACATCCAGTCCGGCCGCTTCGTGCGCGACTGGATGCTGGAATGCAAGGCCGGCCAGCCCTCGTTCAAGGCGACCCGCCGCCGCGAGGCCGAGCACCAGGTCGAACAGGTCGGCGGCAAGCTGCGCGCCATGATGCCCTGGATCGGCGCCAACCGTCTGGTTGACAAGAGCAAGAACTGATCCAACAGGTCACCCCCGCTTTCCCAGCTCGTCACCCCCGCGAAAGCGGGGGTCCATGTTGGGAGCGGCGATGGAGTGACCCGCTAAAGATGGATGCGGCGGCACAATGGATTCCCGCTTTCGCGGGAATGACGAAAAGACTTGCCACGAGTGCCCGGCGATGTCGGGCGTTCGTGTGCCGAGTTTAAGAA
>JADFZP010000379.1 GCA_015232485.1 Alphaproteobacteria bacterium | reverse complement strand
CGAGGCGAGCCGCACGGCTTCGGCGGGCGAGACGACGTCGTCGGCGCCTTGGCGCAAAAGGTCCAGCGCCTCGGCCGGGCAGGGCGACGGCGCCAGAACCAGGAAGGGCAGCGCGCGGCCCTCCTCGGCCACCACGCGCAAGGCCTGGGCGGCGCCGAATCCGGTCATCATGTCGTAGCCGGCCAGCACGGCGTCCCAACTCCGCTCGCCCAGCGCGTCGCGGAACGCCTGCTCGGCGTCGACCCGTTCAATCATCGCGTCGACGCCGCCGGCCCGCAGGCTCTCGGCGACGAGCGCGCCGCGAGCCTCCTGATCGTCGACCAGCAGGATCTCCAGAGGGGTCATCGCCCTTACGTGGCTTCGCCACGCGTCCGGTGAAAGACGGCCTCGACCAAAAGATTGGGCCGCCCGCGACTCTCGCCGGGCGGGAGTGGCGCGGCGAGCGCGGGAAACGCGTGCGGAGGGTGGATGGGGCCAATGGTGGGCGCAGCAGGGATTGAACCTGCGACCCCTACCATGTCAAGGTAGTGCTCTCCCGCTGAGCTATGCGCCCATTGGCCCTGGTCTCGCGGCGTGGCGAGGCCCGCGTTTTAGCGCCATCCCGCCTTCGATGCAAGCCCCAACCTGCGACCCTCGGAAGAGAACGCGGCGAGAGATGACATCGTCGGCGGTTTGCACTAAACCAGAGCCATGGACGCGGCGCCGACCCCCTTTGCGGAGCTCTCGCAGGTCCTGGAGATTCTCGCTCCGGCCCGACAGACGAATTGTGTCATCTTCGCTTCGCCGCATAGCGGCACCGATTATCCGCCCGAGTTCGTGGCGGGTTCGGCGCTTGACCCGGCGACCTTGCGCAAATCCGAAGACAGCTTCGTCGACGAGCTGTTCGCCTCGGCGCCACTGGCCGGGGCGCCCCTGCTGCGCGCCCTGTTTCCGCGCGCCTATCTCGACCCCAACCGCGAGCCGTGGGAACTGGACCCCCAGATGTTCGAGGACGCCGTGCCCGAGGGCGCCAACACGCGCTCGGCGCGGGTGATGGCGGGGCTGGGCACGATTCCCCGCGTGGTCGCCACCGGCGCCGAGATCTATCGCGGCAAGCTGCGCTTCGCCGAGGCCGAGCGGCGCATCCGCACCCTTTACGACCCCTATCACGACGCCCTGCGCAATCTGGTCGAAACGACGCGGGCGCGCTTCGGCTGCTGCCTGCTGGTCGATTGCCATTCGATGCCCTCGGCCGGTCGCGGCGACGTCGCGGCCGGGGTCGGCGCCGTCGACATGGTGGTCGGCGACTGCTTCGGCACCGCTTGCGCCCCGCTGGTCACCGACACCGTCGAGCGGACGTTGCGCGGCCAGGGCTATCGCGTGCTGCGCAACTCGCCCTATGCCGGCGGCTTCACCACCCGCCATTGGGGCCGCCCGGCGCAGGGGCTGCACGCCGTCCAGGTCGAGATCAACCGGCGCCTTTACATGGACGAGGGCCTGCACCGGCGCTCGGATCGCTTCGCGGCCGTGGCCGCCCACGTCGCGGCGCTGGTCGCCGCCCTGACCGCCATTTCCCCGGCCGAACTGACGATGCCGCGATGAAGGTCCTGACCACCCCGCTGCCGGTCGCGTTGCGCGACGCCGTCCCCGACGACATGGCGGCGGTCCAAGCGATCTACGCCTACTACGTGACGCGCACCTGCGCCTCGTTCGAGGAGGAACCCCCCGACCTCGCCGAGGTGACCCGGCGCCACGCCGCCATCGTGGCGCGCGGCCTGCCCTATCTGGTGGCCGAGGACCAGGGCGAGGTGCTGGGCTACGCCTATGCCGGCCCGTTCCGGCCGCGCTCGGCCTATCGCTACACCGTCGAGGATTCGATCTACGTGGCGCCGCATGTGGTGCGCCGCGGGGTTGGCGGCCTGCTGCTCGACGGCCTGGTCGAGCGCTGCGCCGCCCTGGGCATCCGCCAGATGATCGCGGTGATCGGCGATTCGGCCAACGCCGCCTCGATCAGCGTCCACCGTCGCGCCGGCTTCAACCAGGAAGGCGTCCTGCGCGGGGTGGGCCTGAAATTCGGCCGCTGGATCGACGTGGTCATCATGCACCGCACCGTGCTGCCGCCGGACGCGCCGCCGCCAACGTGACCTCGAGGGCGGCGTATTGCACCGCAACCGAGACATGGTCGGGATCGATGACGAAGCCCCGGTTCGCGACCGGACGAGCCCAGCCAAACGCAAAAAAAAGCCCCTGCCGAAGCAGGGGCTCAAGTTTAGGGAGGAAACGTCCAAGAAAGGCAGACAAGTGAAGGGTCGTAACCCCTCGTTTGCTGCGATGCACAATCTAGTGCTGACCTCGCTGCGATGCAAGAGAAAATTTCTTCTAAAGTCGTATACCTCCATTTGAGTGGCTGAAATCCGCCAAAGGGATAAGGCGCAACGGAGGAATGCGCTTCTTGCAATGCGGTAGGCGGCCCACTTGGCACGTTTGGTGCAAGTGAGTACCCGTTCGGTTCGACCCGGAGGGATTCGTGAACATGCCCCGCACCCCGAAGATGCTTCACGCGGCCTTGGCGACGCTTCTCGCCTTCGCCCCCATGCCGGCCCTGGCCTCCAGTCCCTTCGCGCTGACTTTCAAGGATCCCGCCACCGTCTGCGCCGCCGAGACGGCGCGCCAGGAGCAGGCGCTGGGCATTCCGCAGCACCTGCTGAAGGCCATCTCGATTGTCGAGTCGGGTCGCTTCGACAAGGTCCAGAAGGCAAGTTTTGCCTGGCCCTGGACCGTCACCGCCGAAGGAAAGGGGAGATTCCTGCCCAGCAAGGCCGCCGCCATCGGCGAGGTGCTGGCGTTGCGGGCGCGCGGCGTGCGCAACATCGACGTGGGCTGCATGCAGATCAACCTGCACTTCCACCCCGACGCCTTCGCCGACCTGAACGAGGCCTTCGAGCCGGCCGCCAACGTGGCTTACGGCGCCAAATTCCTGAAGACGCTGTACGGCGAGACCAACACCTGGATACGGGCGGCGTCGCATTACCACTCGCAGACCCCCGAACTGGGCACCGCCTATGCCGGCCGCGTCACCCGCGCCTGGAACGAGACCCGCCTGTCGGCCAAAGGCGAGGAGGCCCGCAAGGTGGCGGAGCGGGCGGAAGCGGTCGTCGCCCAGACCTTGGCCGACGTCGCCCGCGCCAAACAGGAATGGGAGGCCAAGCGCGAAGCCCAGGCCACCCGCCTGGAAGCCGACCGCGGCGAGGCCCGCCGCCTCGCCGACGAATGGCGCCAAGCCCGCATCACCGAATATTTGAAGAAGAAGGCCGAAAAGAACGGCTGATTTCGGGTGAAGTCCTACCGGCGAGCCTGCGGAAAAAAGCCCGCGCCCGTCAATTCTTCGTCATCCCCGCGAAGGCGGGGATCCATGTTGGGGCAAAACCCGGACATCACCGCAATATGCTGAGTGGCGGATGCATGGACTCCCGCCTTCGCGGGAGTGACGGGACTTTTTTCCGCGTCAGACCTCTTCGGCAAGGTCGGTGGTCCAATCCTCGAGGCCTTCGACCGACACCGCCGCCGCGGTCGCCGCCGATTCGGCGGTTGGCGCGGCGCCCTGGTCGCGCCCCTGGCGCCGCTGCCGATTGGGGCGTTCGGGCGAGGCGCTGGCCCGCTGTTCGACCAGCTTGGCGAAACGGTCGACCTGTTCGATACGGACGCCGCCCACGGTTTGCGGGCCGGACCCGGTGGTCAGGAATTCCAGGATGCGCTTGGCGAGTCCGCCGCCCTTGCCATCGCCGCCGCCGCGCTGCTTGGCGTGTTCAAGCAGGGCCTCGAGCCCGGCTAGGCTGACCTTGGTGCCGGGAACGGTCTCGCCCCCCTGATCGAGCATCCCCTTGATGCGCCGCCAGGGGCCGCGCTGACCACCGGC
>JADFZP010000378.1 GCA_015232485.1 Alphaproteobacteria bacterium | reverse complement strand
TGAAGCCGGTCGATCTGCGCGAACTCGACGCGCAACTGCGCAGCCTGCTGCGCCGCGTCGGGCCGCGCCGCGAAACGCCCGAGCCGCCGCCGCCCGAGCCCGCCGCCGGCACCTGGATCTTCCATGCCGTGCAGCGGAGTCTGCATTCGCCCGAGGGCGCCGCGGTGCCCTTGACCTCGACCGAGTTCTCGCTGCTCAAGCTGCTGCTCGAAACGCCCGGCGAGCCGGTCTCGCGCCAGACCATCTCGCGCGCCCTGTACGGGCGCGACCACGATTCGGGCGACCGCGCGATCGATTCGCTGGTCCGCCGCCTGCGCCTGAAGATCGAGGAACGCACCGACGGCGAAGCGCCGATCCGCTCGGCCCACGCCATCGGCTACGTCTTTGCCGCGCCGACCGTGGTGCGGTAGAGACGGCATCCTCGGGCATGGTGCGGGCGGAATTCGCTGGCGCGACCGCAGCATGCTGGGCTGTAGCGTTCATTCCATCGAAAGAGCGAACGTCTTGCGTGTCAGAGTTGACGTTCGTGCCCTATTTCGCATACAAGAGATGAGATACATGAAATGGGAATTTTTTCACCTATGCATGTGAGTTGCGCTGGTAAATGGGCATATCGGCGTGTTACTCGGAATGCGAGATGAGACGGGACAGAATAATGCATGCGGGATACCTAATATCGGCAGTTATCACACTCACTGCTACCTTGGGAGGTTGTGGAGGTGTGAACAACGCGCTAGTTCAAAAAAGGCAAAGCGTTGAGTATTACCGGATCTACGACATTAAAACAAACGCCAATAAGCAAGCACTTGCTAAAGCGGCGAGCGATGGACTGGGTCGGAATACTGCCAGCGTGAGTACGGCCATGCCCATACCTGTTTCAGCCGAGGTACCTGAGAAGCCAGGCCGGTTCAGAATCGCTGACCCACTTGCCGGCAGTAAGATCGGCGCCCTCGCTGCTTCGGGTGGCGGAATTGGCATCAAGGTAGCCGATTGTGATGGCGCTATATGGACGGCTAGAGCCAACCGGAACACCGCCGGATCAACCGCTCTCAATCTTTGGGCTTGCCTCTATCAATACAAGGGTGGTTACCACCTCGATATGTACGCCGTCTTCACCAAGATTGAAGGTGGCCTCTACGAAGTCAGCCGTCAGATGGCCTATGCTGCGGTAGGCACGCCAGAAGAATGGACAGAAAAAACGTTTTCCGATGTTGTCCGTGAAATCGGCGAGCAGACCGGCGCCCAAACCATCTATCTTGAAGGGCATCCGGACCCCGGCTCTCTGCCGTGGCATGATCGAGGTGGGCAGCCAGCAACGCCGGGGATGTAGTTCTTCTCCGCTTCTCATCAAGCCCGCTTCCGTTCGCGCCCGGTTTCCAGCGGGCCGAACTCGTCGAGCAGGTCGCGGATCGAGGTGGACAGCGCCTCGCGTTCCAGGTCGGCGGCCTGGGCGAGGCGAATCGCCGCCTTCTGGCGCCAGCCGGTCTGCGGGCCGGCTTCCTCGTGGTCCATGCCGAGATCGAGGGCGCGCGCCAGATCGTGCAGGGTCACGGCGGCCAGATCGCGCGACAGCAGGTAGCGCCGCCCGTCCTCGATCCGGGTCACCCAGCCGGCGGCGCACAGCCGGTCGAGAACGCCCAGCAGGGCGGCCTCGGCCGCCGCGGTGTGGTCGAGCAGGTCGCGCCGCTGGGTGCCGCCCAGGCCGCGCTGGGCGGCTTGGTGCAACACCGACAGCACCTCCAACGCCAGATTGACGCGACGGCGGGCGGGCAGGGGGGTGGCGTGGTCGTGGCGGCCGGTGATCCATTCGGGCAGGGCGGCGGTGACCTCGGCGCCCATCAGCACGGCCAGCCAGGACAGCCACATCCAAATCAGGAACAAGGGCACCGCCGACAGCGCGCCATAGACCGATTCGTAGGCCCGCGCGCTGCCCACATAGATGGCGAAGGCGGCGCGCAAGCCGGCGAAGATCAGCGCCGCCGTGACGCCGCCCAGCGCGGCGTGCGCGATCCTCACCGGGCGGTTGGGCACGGCCAGATAAAGCAGCCCGAAGGCCATGCCCATCAGAACGGTGGGCATGACGCCGGCCAGGGCGACGGTCACGCCGCTCAGGCCCTCGCCCTCGGCCCAGCGCCGGGCGGCCGCCAGATAGCCCGACAACGAGAAGCTGGCGCCGATCAGCAGCGGCCCCAGCGTCAGCGCCGTCCAATAGACCAGCAGGCGCGACACCGCCGAGCGCGAGGTGCGCACCCGGAAAATCAGGTTGAACGACGATTCGATGGTGACCAGCAGCATGACGGCGGTGACCGCCAGACCGACGATGCCGACGGCGGTCAACTTGCCGGTGTTCTCGACGAAGCCCGAAATCTGCGACCGCACCGCCTCGCCCACCGCCGGGACGAAATACTGGAAGACCAAAGCCTGCAACTGATCGCGCACCGGATCGAACACCGGAAAGGCGGTCAGCATGGCCAGCGCGATGGCCAGCAAGGGCACCATGGCAAGAAGCGAGGTGTAGGACAGGGCCGAGGCCATGCTCATCACGTCGTCGTGGCCGAAGCGGCGCAGCACATAGGGCGCGAATCGGCGCAATTCGGCCATGGGTTCGCCAATTCGCGAAAGCGCGGCGCGGCCCTTGGCGAAAACCGCCATCATTGTTGGGGCGCCCATGGCATATTTGCCCTCCTTGGGCTTTGGTGTACGATGCGGTCCGCGAAATTCCCCGAAGCGAGGACCAGATGACAGTGCAGAACTCCCTGATGGCCGGCAAGAAAGGCTTGATCATGGGTCTCGCCAACGATCGCTCCATCGCCTGGGGAATCGCCAAGGCGGCTCGTGAACACGGGGCGGAACTGGCCTTCACCTTTCAGGGCGACGCGCTGGAGAAGCGGGTCCGCCCGCTGGCCGAACAACTCGGCTCGGACGTCGTGATGCCTTGCGACGTCAGCGACGAATCCAGTATCGACGCGGTCTTCGCGACGCTCGCCGAGAAATGGGGCAAGCTCGACTTTCTGGTTCATGCCATCGCCTATTCCGACAAGGAAGAGTTGAAGGGCAAATACGTCGACACGACCGCCGCCAACTTCACGCGCACCATGAGCATCTCGTGCTTTTCCTTCACGTCGCTGTGCCGTCGGGCCAGCGCGATGATGCCCGATGGCGGCAGCCTGCTGACGCTGACCTATTATGGCGCGGAACGGGTGATGCCGCACTATAACGTGATGGGGGTTGCCAAGGCGGCGCTCGAGGCCAGCGTGCGTTACTTGGCCGTCGATCTGGGCGACCGCAACATTCGCGTCAACGCCCTTTCGGCCGGGCCGATCAAGACGCTGGCCGCCTCGGGGATCGGCGACTTCCGCTATATCCTGAAGTGGAACCAATACAATTCGCCGCTCAAGCGCAACGTCACCCTCGACGACATCGGCGGCGCCGGACTTTATCTCCTGTCGGGTCTGTCGTCGGGCGTCTCGGGCGAGGTGCATCACGTCGACTGCGGCTATCACGTGGTCGGGATGAAGGCGGTCGACGCGCCGGACATCTCGGCGGTCAAGGACTGACGGCGGCATGGCGGGCAACGGGTTCGGGCAGGTCTTCCGCTTCACCACCTTCGGCGAGAGCCACGGACCGGCGATCGGCTGCGTGATCGACGGGGTTCCGCCCCGCATCGGGCTGTCCGAGGCCGACATCCAGCCCTGGCTCGACCGCAGGCGGCCGGGGCAGTCGCGCTTCACCACGCAGCGGCGCGAGGGTGACGTCGTCAAGATCCTCTCCGGCGTTTTCGAGGGGCGCACCACCGGCACCTCGATCGGTCTCCTTATCGAGAACACCGATCAGCGCTCGAAGGATTACGACGAGATCGCCGAGCGTTTTCGGCCCGGCCATGCCGATTACGCCTA
>JADFZP010000377.1 GCA_015232485.1 Alphaproteobacteria bacterium | reverse complement strand
GCCCGCCCTCCCCCGCCATGGGTGAGGTCGACGCGGCCATTGCGGAAATCGAGGGAGCGGGACGTCATGGGGCGGCCTTCGTCGAAAAGTTCGAGAGAAACACCAAGGACACCAAGGACACGAAGACGTCCGCGCCGTCACCCGCAGCCTGCGTCACGTCCTTGGTGTCCTTGGTGTCCTTGGTGTTTCCAATCATCTTTTGCTCCGGAACCGCCCATACGTCCAGTGCGCCGCGCAGGCGCCTTCGGCAGAGACCATGCACGAGCCCATTGGCGTCTCGGGCGTGCAGGCGGTGCCGAACAGTTTGCAGTCGGCGGGTTTCTTGACGCCGCGCAGGATGGCGCCGCATTCGCAGGCCTTGTTGTCGGGCGGGCTGTCGGCCGGCACCGCGAAGCGGCGCTCGGCGTCGAATTCGGCCCATTCCTTCTTGATGCGCAAGGCGCTGTAGGGCACCACGCCCAAGCCCCGCCATTCGAACGAGCGGCGCAGCTCGAAGATTTCGGCGACCAGGGCCTGGGCCTTGTGATTGCCGTCGCGGGTGACGGCGCGGCTGAATTCGTTCTCGACCTCGTGGCGGCCCTCGTTGACCTGACGGACCAGCATCAGGATGGCCTGCATCACGTCCAGCGGCTCGAAGCCGGCGATCACCACCGGGCGGCGGTATTCCTCGGCGAAGTATTCGTAGGGCCGGCTGCCGATCACCGTCGAGACGTGGGCCGGGCCGATGAAGCCCTCGAGCGGCACCAGCCCCAACTCGCGCACCTCGGGGCTGTCCAGGATGTTGGCGATCGCCGAGGGCGTCAGGACGTGGTTGCAGAACACCGAGAAGTTGGCCAGCCCCAGCGCCCGCGCCTGACGGATCGCCACCGCCGTGGGCGGCGTGGTGGTCTCGAAGCCGATGGCGAAGAACACCACCTGTCGGCCCGGCTCGTCCTGTGCGATGCGCAGCGCGTCGGCGGTCGAATAGACCATGCGGATGTCGCAGCCCTCGGCCTTGGCTTTCAGCAGGCTGGTGCGCTTCGAGCCCGGCACGCGCAGCATGTCGCCATACGAGCACAGGATCACCCCCGGCTGGCGCGCCAGATGGATCGCCGCGTCGATCCGCCCGATCGGCAGCACGCAGACCGGGCAGCCCGGCCCGTGGATCATGCGCACGTTCTCGGGCAGCAGATCCTCGATGCCATAGCGCGAGATGGCGTGGGTGTGGCCGCCGCAGAATTCCATGAAGTGATAGCGCCGCTCGGGGCGCGCCTCGGCGGCGATGGCGCGGGCCAAGCCGCGCGCCACCGTGCCGTCGCGGAACTCGTCGACATACTTCATGCCAGGGCGGCCATTTCGGCGAACAAGGCCAGCGTCTTGGCGGCCTCGTCGGGATCGACCTTGGACAGCGCGTAGCCGACATGGACGATGACGTAGTCGCCCTCGGCCACGTCGGCGACCAGGGCCAGCGAGACCTCCTTGCCGACGCCGCCCAGCTCGACGACCGCCATGTCGTCGGGCAGGAGCCGCGTCACGCGGGCGGGCAAAGCGAGACACATGACGACCTCTCAGGACAGGGCGTGAAGACCGGCGATCCAGGCTTGGCCCAGGCTGACCGCCGGATCGCCCGGCGAGGCGAGCAGCGGGCGCAGCACGCGGATTCCGCGGGACCGCAGGGCCGGCGGCAAGCTCGCCCCCAGCACCTTGTTGAAGAAACACCCGCCGCCCAGGGCGACGGCGGACACGCCGGTTTCGGCGGCGGCCTCGGCCACCCACTCGGCCAGGGCGGCGGACAGGGTGCCATGAAACAGATCGGCGCCCTCGACCGGATCGGCAAGGTCGGCGAGATGGGCGAGCAACGGCAGCGTATCGAGCACGCCCGCCTCGATCGACCAGCTTCCGTACAGCACCCGCGGCACCCGAACCATGGCCTCGAGCGCCATCGGCGCCTGACCCTCGAAATCCGCGACCGGATGCACGCCAAGCAGCCCGCAGGCCGCGTCGAACAGCCGCCCGCACGAGGTGGTCGGCGGGCTGTTCACCCCCTTGTCGATCACCTCGGCCAGCAGGGCCGCCGCGCGGAACTGTGCGAATCGACTGGCGATCTCGGCGCCGCGCCCCATGCGGTGGAGCGCCGCCGCCGCCATCCGCCACGGCTCGCGCGCCGCCAGATCGCCGCCCGGCTGGCGCAGCGGCGCCAAGTGACGGAGGCGGCGCCATTGCGGCCCATCGACCAGCAGCAACTCTCCCCCCCAGGATTCGTTGCCCGGCCCCAAACCAAAACCGTCAAGCGACAGCCCGAGCACCGGCCCGAGATGGCCGTTCTCGGCGGCCACGGCGGCGGCGTGCGCGTGGTGGTGCTGCACCGCCAGAGTGGGCAGGCCGCTCGCCCCGGCCCAGCGGGTGGAGTGGAAATCGGGGTGCAAATCGTGGGCGACCAGCACCGGATCGGCGCCGACCGCGTCCTTCAGGCGCGCGATGGCGTGCTCGAAGGCGGCGATGGCGGCGGCGGTGTCGAGATTGCCGCAGGGCGCGCTGACATAGGCGCGGTCGCCCGCCGTCAGGCAGACGGTGTTCTTGAGGAAGGCGCCCACCGCCAGCACGCAAGGCACCGCCCTAGGCAGCACCACTTCCAGTTCGAAGGCGTAACGCGGCGCTCCATCCATCCCGGATCAGTCCTCGAGGCTTTGGCGCACGGCCCGCAGCTTGGCTTCCAACGACGACGCGCGACGGGCCAGCGCCGTCTTGCGGCCGGCGGCGATCCAATCCAGCCAAGCGTCGAAGCCCTGTCGCGTCTTGGCCGACAGCTCGATCACCTTGATCCCCGGATTGACCTGCCGGGCATAGCCCACGCAGCGCGCCACATCGAAATCGAGATGGGGCAGCAGATCGATCTTGTTCAGGATCATCAGGCTCGCCGCATGAAACATGTCGGGGTATTTCAGCGGCTTGTCTTCGCCCTCGGTGACCGACAGCACCACCACCTTGGCGTCCTCGCCCAAATCGAAGGCGGCGGGACAGACCAGATTGCCGACGTTTTCGACGAATAGCACGCCCTCCTCGGGCGGGCCCAGCCGATCGAGCGCGTGGCCGACCATATGGGCGTCGAGATGGCAGCCCTTGCCGGTGTTGACCTGTACGGCCGGCGCGCCGGTGGCGCGGATGCGGTCGGCGTCGAAGCTGGTTTGCTGATCGCCCTCGATCACCGCGACGGGAAAGCGGCCCGACAGCGCGCCGATCGTCTCGACCAGCAGCGTCGTCTTGCCCGAGCCGGGGCTGGAGACCAGGTTCAGCGCGAACACCCCCGCCTCGGCGAGCCGCTGGCGGTTGGTGACCGCCAAGGCGTCGTTGTGGCCTAAGATGTCCTTCTCGATCTGCACGATGCGCTTTTGGCTAAGGCCGGGGACGTGGACCCCCGCCAGCCCGGCGCCCCAATGCTGGTGGTCGTGGTCGTGGTCGTGGTCGTGGTGATGATCGTGGTCGTGACCATGATCGTGGGAATGCCCGTGCGTGTCGCCGCAGCCGCAGACCGTGCACATCACTCGACCTCCATTTCCTTGACCCGCATTTCCTCGCCGCCGATCACCTGAAGCTGATGGCCGCCGCAGTGTGGGCATGCGTCGTAACGCTGGGCCACCGCCACCTCGACCCCGCACGGCATGCAGAACGCCCGGCCCGGCGGGCGCAAGATCTCCAACACCGCGCCCTCGGCGATGGTGCCGCCCTTGATCGCCTCGAAGCAGAAGCGCATCGATTCGGGATCGACCTGCGAAAGCTCGCCGATTTCCAGCACCACCGCCTTGACGCGGGCGAAACCCTGCGAGGCCGCCTGATCGTCCAGGATGCGGAATACGCCTTCGGTGAGGGACATCTCGTGCATGGCCGAATGGTAGCCAATCCGAGGGGCTTAGGGGAACGGGAATCAGG
>JADFZP010000376.1 GCA_015232485.1 Alphaproteobacteria bacterium | reverse complement strand
CGCCTTCGCGGGGACGACGGTCGGAGTGGAGCGCCATAGCCCCCGGCGCGAAACGCTCGCGCCGGGGCGCGCCTTATGGTAATCTGTGATGTGCAGGAGTGCATCATGGCCACCGTCACGACGTCCAGCTCCGTTTCTTCCGTCGTCAGCCGTCTGTCGCGTTACGACTCGACGGCGACGGAGAGCCGCGCGCCGGTGGTCGCGACCCGGGGCCGCGCGGTGCGCGACGAGGTGGTGCTGAGCGACGAGGCCAAGGCCCATCTGCGAGAGGCCGAGAAGATCCGCGGCGAGCGGGGCGGCACCGTCGCCAGCGTGTTGGGCCTGTCGCGCAACGCCATGGCCCAGGGCGATTTCCAGACCCGCGACCTTAGCGGCGCCCAGCTTCGCAACTCGTTCCTGAAGGAGTCGGATTTCTCGAATGCCGACCTGAAGGGCGCCGATCTGCGCGGCACCGATCTGCGCAACGCCAATCTGAACGGCGCCGATCTACGCGGCGCCGACCTGACCGGCGCCAAGATCGTCGCGGCCGATTTCCGCAACGCCAACCTGACCGACGCGCGCGGCGTGTCGTCCTACCAGTTCGCGCTGACCCTCAACGATTCGACGACGATCAAGCCGTCCGTGATGGTCGCCTGACCTACCACATCGCGATTTCTTGGGGGTTTTCGGTGACCAGCCGCTCGCGTCGCGGCCCCTTGCCGGTGGCCAAGGGGTGGAACGGAACCTTGTGGCGGCGCATATATTGCCGCACCTGATCGTCGGTCCAATCGAGCAGCGGATCGACGCGCAACAGGCGGCCGTCGACGTCGATGCGCGAGCGGGCCTGTGGGCCGCGGTCGAGGTGATAGACCGCGCTGACCCAGCAATCGAAATCCTGAAGCGTGTCGTTCAGGTGCACCACCTCGTGGACGCGGCCGCCGGCCACCATGTCCTCGCCCCACATGCACTCGAAATGATCCGAATCCGAGGGCTTGACGTTGCTTTCCTGGCCGATCGTCACCTCGAGGTCGGACAGCACGAATTCGTGGATCAGACGCTGGCGGTAGTTCAGGCTTTCGCCGAACATCGAACTGGGCTGGCAGAACACGATCGGCGTCTGCGGCCGGATTCGCGACACCATGTGCAGCACCACCACGCTTTTGGCCCGCAGCGACGCGGTGACCACGCAGCGCGCGGGGAACCGCTCCAACAGGAGGTGATTCAGAAGTCGCTCGGCCGACATACCCTCGGTTTCGGCGCACAGCTCGTGGTAGACCGACATCCGCTCTCTCCCATGCTGGATTCGAGTGTGCCTTTCCATTAGAAAAGGGTCAAGAAAGGGATTCGTTGACTTTTCACGGTCCCGGCGGAAACTGGCTGGCTCGGCGTGGACGCCGGAAGAGGTAGGAAGCATGATGGACGACGATCCGCGGGCCGAGCCCGAGCGCGACGACCGCATTCTGGAAACCATGGCCGCCCGCTTGGCGTTGCTGCTGGCTTGGCCGCTGCCGCCGGCCCTGCTGCAGCCGCCGCTCGACTTGGTGATGGCCATCCTCAAGCGCCGCCATCCCGGCGCCTTCGAGCGCCTGACCGAGTTGCCCGAAGCCGAGATCGTGGTCGATCCCGTCGACATGCCGATGGCCTTCCGCCTGCGCCTGGGCGGTGGCGAGATGCGGTTGTCGGTGTGCCGCCGCGACGACATCGGCGAGCCGGCCGCCCTGGTGCGCGGCAATTTCGCCGTGCTGCTCGATCTGATGGAGGGCCGCACCGACGGCGACGCGCTGTTCTTCTCGCGCGAGCTGACGGTGATCGGCGACACCAGCCCGGTGGTCGCCCTGCGTAACGCGGTGGACGGCGAGGACATCGACATGCTGGCCGATATCGCCGCCATGCTGGGGCCGTTCGGACGCCTGGTGCGCCCCGCCCGCGGCGCCGCCTCGCGCGCCCGCTCGAGCCTGGTCGGGCTGCATGATTTGCTGCTCGGCCCCGCCCTGCGGCGGGTCGAGGGCGTCGAGCGCCGCCTCACCCGACTCGAAGGCCACTGAGATGGGCGCCTTCGAGCTGATCTGCCCGGCCGGCACGCTCGCCTCGCTGAAGGCCGCCGTCGACGCCGGGGCGGACTCGGTCTATTGCGGCTTCCGCGACGAGACCAACGCGCGCAACTTCCCCGGCCTCAACTTCTCGCGCGCCGAGATGCGCCAGGGCGTCGAATACGCCCATGCGCGCGGCAAGAAGGTCTTCCTGGCCGCCAACACCTATGCCGCCGCCGGCCGCTTCGCCCCGTGGAAGGCCGCCGTCGACGACGCCGCCGCGATCGGCCTGGACGCGGTGATCCTGGCCGATATCGGCGTGCTGGACTACGCCGCCGGCCGCCATGACGGGCTGGGGCTGCATTTGTCGGTGCAGGCCTCGGCGTCCAATCCCGACGCCATCCGCTTCTATCAAGAGGCCTTCGGCATCCGCCGCGTGGTGCTGCCGCGCGTGCTGACCACCGCCGATATCGCCCGCCTGAACCAGGAGGTCTCGATCGAGACCGAGGTCTTCGTGTTCGGCGGCATGTGCCCGATGGCCGAGGGGCGCTGCGCGCTGTCCTCCTACGTCACCGGCCTGTCGCCCAACAGCCAGGGGGTTTGCTCGCCGGCCGAGCATGTCCGCTACGAGGAGCGCGGCACCCAGATGGTGTCGCGCCTGGGCGGCTACACCATCAACGTCTTCGAAAAGGACGAGCCGGCCGGCTATCCGACCCTGTGCAAGGGCCGCTTCGTGGCGCGCGGCAAGACCAGCTATCTGTTCGAGGAGCCGACCAGCCTGAACGCCATCGGCATGCTGCCCGAGTTGAAGGCGGCCGGCGTGGTCGCCCTGAAGATCGAGGGCCGCCAGCGCGGCCGCGCCTACATCCAGCAGGTGGTCTCGGCCCACCGCGCCGCGATCGACGCCTTCGGCGCCGGCCGCGCCATCGCGTCCGACCGTCTTGGCGCCGTCACCGAAGGCGGACGCGAGACCACCGGCGCCTACACCAAGGCTTGGCGATGAGCAAACTCTCTTACGGCCCCGTCCTGTTCAACTGGTCGCCCGAGACCTGGCGCGACGCCCATTTCCGCATCGCCGACGAGGCGCCGATCGACAGCGTGCAGTTGGGCGAGATCGTCTGCTCGAAGCGCGCGCCCTTCCTGGCCCCGCATCTGCCCGCCGTGATCGAGCGCCTGCAAGCGGCCGGCAAGGAGGTCATCCTCGCCAGCCCCGCTTTGGTCACCACCGAGCGCGAGCGCCAAGCGGTGCGCGAGTTGATCGAAAGCTCGGACCTGCCGATCGAGGCCAACGACATCGGCGCCCTGCCCCATCTGGCCAATCGTCCCCACATGGTCGGGCCGCTGGTCAACGTCTACAACGAGCAGGCCCTGGCCTGGATGGCCAAGCGCGGCGCCACCCGCGTCACCCTGCCCGCCGAGATCGCCGGCCCGGCCATCGCCACCATCGCCGCCGCCGCGCAAGCCCTGTCGGTCGAGGTCGAGGTCCAGGTGTTCGGCCGCCTGCCGCTGGCCATCTCGGCCCGCTGCTACCACGCCCGCGCGCTGGGCCTGCACAAGGACGGCTGCCAGTTCGTCTGCGGCCAGGACGCCGACGGCATGGAGGTCACCACCCTGGACGGCGAGGCCTTCCTGGCGGTCAACGGCACCCAGACCCTGTCGCAGAGCTATCACGCCCTGCTGCCCGAACTAAGGCCCCTGACCGAAGCCGGCGTGACCCGCTTCCGCCTATGGCCGCACGCCTGCGACATGGTCGCGGTGTCCCGCCTGTTCCGCGACGCGCTCGACGGCAAGGCGGACCCGGCGGACTCGCTGGAGACCCTACGCGGCCTGCTGGGCGGCGCGGAACTGGCCAACGGCTATTATCACGGCAAACAGGGCGTCGCCTTCGCGGCGGAGTGAGGCC
>JADFZP010000375.1 GCA_015232485.1 Alphaproteobacteria bacterium | reverse complement strand
CGTGGATGCCCGTGTCAAGCACGGGCATGACGGCTAGTGAGGAAATCTGGATTCGCCATTGGTCGGGGCGGCTGGTTCCCGGTGAAACAAAGACGAAGGGGTGCCGGGGGGCGTCGCTGGCCAGCGCCACCGGGATGGTGCGGGCTGGTCGCCACGCAGCGCGATGCCGAACGGCGAGGCGCCCGTCTACGGCGAGGCGGGTTCGCGCGATGGCCGGCCCGCCGACCTCGGCGGCGTAGCAGTTCGAGATAGGCGTTGTCGAAGCAGTAGCAGCGATTGGCGGTGCCCTGACCGGGGTGCCGACGCCGGAAGCTTTCGGTCAAGCCCGATGGCGGCGGCGGGACCACGAAGACGTGGCACAGGGAGGGCGGCATCGGCCCTACCCCCCGAGATGCGCGGCCAGGTGCGGCGCCACGCCGGTGTAGTGCAGCCCCAGCCGCGCCAGATCGCGGGCGGCGCGCAGCGCGAAGCCCCGCCGCGGCGAATGGATGGCGGCGACACGGAAGCCGACCAGCCGCTCGCGGCCGATGCGGCGCGCCAGATCGATGTCCTCGATCAGCGGCAGGGCCGAATAGCCGCCCAGCCCGTCATAGAAGGCGCGACGCAGCAGCAGGCCCTGATCGCCATAGGGCAGGCCCAGGCGACGGCAGCGCCACCGCACCAGCGCCTCGAGCCCACGCGCCGCCGACCCATGGTGATCCAGGCGGAAGCGGAAGAACGCCGCCCGACCGGCCGACAGGGGATGCGCGCGGAAGGCCGCCACCGCTTGGCCCCAGCCGGGTTCGAGCACCGCGTCGGGGTGCAGGAACAGCAGCCATTCGCCGCTGGTCGCCTCGGCTCCGGCGCGAAGCTGGGCGCCGCGTCCGCCCATCACGCGCACCACCCGCGCGCCGCACCGCTCGGCGACCAGCGGCGTGAAGTCGGTCGAGCCGCCATCGGCGACCACCACCTCCTGCTCGATCCCCGAACCGATCAGGGCGTTCAGGGTGCGGGTCAGCGTGTCGGCCGCGTTCAGCGTGGGGATGACGATGCTCAGCATGCGCCGGATTATCGGCGCGGCGGCTCGGGTTGGGAAGTGGTTCTCAAGCCGCTTGGCACCGGAAAGCGCCGCAGATCGCCGACCGGCACATAGACCCGCCGCCGCCGGCCGGTTTCGCGCAGGCCGGTGCTGGCGTAGATCTGCTTGGTCGCCTCGATCATCACCACCCCGGCGATGCTGGGGAACCAGCGGATGCCCAACTCCTCGAAGGCGCCGGCCGAATGCAGCATCATGCGCGAGCCGCTGGGCGGCACGAACAGCGCCGAGGCTTGCGCCACCGGCGTGAACATGTTCTCGCGCAGCAACCGCGACAACTGGGTCGGCGTGTAGGGCCGGCCGTTGCCGAACGGGGTGCGTTCAAGCCGGGCCCAGATGCCGCGCCGATTGGGCACCACGGCGAGCAGCCGGCCGCCGTCGTTCAGCACCCGCCACACCTCGCGCATCATGGCGCGCACCTGCTCGGTCGATTCCAGCGCATGGACCAGCAGCACGCGATCCATCGAGCGGTCGGGCAGCGGCAGATCGGTCTCGTCGGACAGGGCGACCAGCCCCGGACCCTCGGGCGGCCAGGGCAGCACGCCCTGCGAGGACGGCATCACCGCCACCACCCGCTCGGCCTCCTCGCGGAACGGCCGCAGATAGGGTGTCGCGAAGCCCAGCCCGAGCACCCGCATGCCCTTGACGCTGGGCCACATCATGCGGATTCGTCTACGAATCATGCGCCGCGCCATCTGGCCCAGGCTGGTATCGTAGAAATCCCGCAGATCGACGACATCGGTCCACATCGGCAGCATTCGGCGATCCCGTTTCGTCCCTGACATCCATGAATGGGGCCGCCGATGCCGCCGGGCAAGAAAAACTTATGCCACGGCGGCGAAGGTGCTAGCCTTTCCCAAGCCGAGGAGGAACGCATGAGCCGCATCGTCGTCGAGCCGCTCCCCGTACTTTCGGACAATTACGTCTGGCTGCTGCGCGAGCCCGAGACGGGCGCCACCGCCGCGGTCGATCCCGCCGTGGCCGAGCCGGTGCTCGACGCCTTGGCGCGGCTGGGCTGGAGCCTGACCCATGTGCTGGCCACCCATCATCATCACGATCATATCGGCGGCATTCCCACGCTGAAGAAGGAAACCGGCTGCACGGTGGTGGGCGCCCGCGCCGACGCCCATCGCATCCCCGGCCTGGACGTTCCGGTGGGCGAGGGCGACCTTTTCATGCTGGGCGCGGCGGCCATCCGCGTGATGGAGGTGCCGGGCCACACCATCGGCCATTTGGCCTTCTGGTTCCCGGATTCGCAGGCGCTGTTCTGCGGCGACACCCTGTTCACGCTGGGCTGCGGCCGGCTGTTCGAGGGCACCGCCGAGCAGATGTGGGCCTCGCTGACCCGCCTGCGCCGGCTGCCCGGCGACACCATGGTTTATTGCGGCCACGAATACACCCAGTCCAACGCCCGCTTCGCCCGCACCGTCGAGCGTGACAACGAGGCTTTGAAACGCCGCGTCGTGGCGGTCGACGCCCTGCGCGCCCAGGGGCTGCCCACCGTGCCCGGCCGGCTGGACGACGAGAACGAGACCAATCCCTTCCTGCGCGCCGACCAGCCCGGCGTGGCGCGGGCGGTGGGCATGGAACCGGGAAGCGACCCGGCCCGCGTGTTCGCCGAACTGCGCCGCCGCAAGGACGTCTTTTGAGGAGCTCTCGCCTATGATGAAGTTGTTGCACTCGACCACCTCGCCCTATGCCCGCAAGGCTTTGGTCGTCGCGATGGAAACCGGGCTGGAACGCCGGCTCGAACTGGTCGCCAGTTCGCCGTTCGCGCCGGGCTCGGACGTGCCCGAGACCAACCCGCTGGGCCGCATTCCCGCGCTGATCACCGAGGGCGGCGAGGTGCTCTACGACTCGCCGGTGATCTGCGAATATCTCGACTCGCTGCATGACGGGGCCAAGCTGTTCCCCCATTCCGGCGGGGCGCGCTGGACGGCGTTGCGAAGGCAGGCGCTGGGCGACGGCATCCTCGACGCGGCGGTGCTCAATCGCATCGAGACCGCCGTGCGCCCCGAGGACAAGCGTTGGGCCGGCTGGATCGCCCGCCAGGAGGCGGCGACGCGGCGCGGCCTCGATGCGCTGGAGGAGGAGGCGGATTCGCTGGACGAAAGCTTCGGCATCGGCCAGGTGACGATCGCCTGCGCGCTGGGCTATCTCGACTTCCGCTTCCCCCAGACCGACTGGCGCGAAGGCCGGCCGCGCCTCGCCGCATGGTATGCCGGCGTCGAGACCCGTCCCTCGCTGGCCGCCACCACCCCCAGGGAGTGACGCCGATGACCACCGCCGACGAGATCATCGAGACGCTGGGCCTCAAGCCCCATCCCGAGGGCGGGCACTTCCGGGAAATCCACCGCGACCCGGCGGTGACCAGCATCTATTTCCTGCTGCGGGCCGGCGAACGCTCGCACTGGCATCGGGTCGACGCCACCGAAATCTGGAACTGGCATGCCGGCGCGCCGCTGACCCTGTCGGTGTCCGAGGACGGCGTCGACATCGCCGACCATCGCCTGGGCGAAGACCTCGCCGCCGGCCAGCGCCCGCAAGCCGTGGTCCCGGCCGGCGCGTGGCAAGCGGCGGTCAGCCTGGGCAACTGGACCCTGGTCGGCTGCGCCGTGGCGCCGGCCTTCGATTTCGCGGGCTTCGAACTGGCGCCCCCCGACTGGGCGCCAACCAGCGCCTGATCCGGGTGTTTTTTTGTTCGCCCCTCGCCGGGCGCGGGCGTTCCGCCCGCTTGGCCGCCGCCTCAATGGCGGCTGGATGGGTTTTGCCGCCTGAAAACGTTGCCGGTTCCCAGCAGGGCGCCGCCGATGATCCGGGCGCAGGCGGCGGCCCCCGTGCCG
>JADFZP010000374.1:1923-3935 GCA_015232485.1 Alphaproteobacteria bacterium | reverse complement strand
CCTGGAGGCAAGGGGTCCGATTTCCCACATTGGCGGGATGCTTCCATTCGACATCGCCGCCGCCGCGATAGACGAACGGCTGGGAGTGGACGCGCGCCTGATGGTGGAATATCCTTTTTGGCAGAGTCAAAAAGGGATACTTCCACCATGCGATGGTTTCTTGGGGTCGCGCTTTCGCTCCTGACGTTCGCGCCTGATTCGGCCGGGGCGGCTTTCTGCCTGCGTCATACGGATGGCACGCGCTATGACGGGTGCATCGAGGTGGTGACGCCCCACGCGTCGGAGCCCTCGTGGTCATGCTTCGACCCGGTCAACCAGGGCTATGTTGTGCGCAGCCACCTCGACCCGGCGGTCTGGAAGCGGAGCAGGCAAGGCGAGGCGGATTGGTGTCCGCGGCCGTCCGAGACGGACCGCGCGTCGCCGGTGAGAACGGGATCGTGACGGCGCCTCGCCCGACGCTCGGCGATGTGGTGGCGCTCGCCGCCCTGACCGCGACCGTCGCGGCGGCGACGCTGTACGCCGCCGGTTGGTTCTACGCGCTGCGCTTTTTCGACCAGCTCGGCCTGGGCCTGCTCGGCCTGAACCTGCCCCACGAGAGCGTCCTGCTGTACGGCGCGCTGGCGCTGGCGCGGCACTGGATGTGGCTGGCGCTGATCACGCTGGCGGTGATCGCCCTGCGCTGGGGTATGCGCGACTGGACCAGCCCGGCCATGGTACGCGCGGTCGGATGGCCCGAGCGCGCGCCGCTCGGCCTACTGGCCGCCATCGCCCTCCTGTCCGCGCTGCGCGTGGCGTCCTACGCCGCCGCCGACGCCGATCTGGACGGCGAACGCCGTAGCGGCTTCGCCAGCCGCCCGGCGGTCGAGCTGTGGCCGGCCGGCGACCCGCCCGCGCCGCCATTGACCACGCTGACCTCGGGCTGTGACCGCCTGCTGCTGCGCACCGAATCCGCCGTGATCCTGCTGCGCCCCCACAGGGATGAACCCTACGCCACCCTGCCGGTCCTGATCGTGCCCACCGACCAAATCGCCGCCCTGCTCCTGACCCGCATGCCCGGCCCCTGCCCATGATCGAGGACAACGCCATGCCTCTCGCCAAGCGAATCGCCACCGCCCTGCGCGCCCTCGTCCTGATCGTGCCGCTCTGCGCCGCCCCCACGCCGGCCCCGGCGGAGGAAGATTTCGAGATCGGGCGGCTCAATCGCGAGACGGTCGCTGCGTACCAGCGCGGCGACTACGCCGCCGCCCTCGCGACCGCGCGCTCCACCCTCGATCAAGCCACCCGACGACTGGGCGAGCGCCATCCCGACACGCTGACCAGCCTCGGCAACTACGCCTTCGTGCTGCGGGCTCTGGGCCGCGCGGGCGAGGCCGAACCGCTCTACAAGCGGGCGCTAGACCTCAGGACCGAGGTGCTGGGCGAGCGCCACCCCGACACGCTGATCAGCCTCAACAACTACGCCTCGGCGCTGGATTCCCTGGGCCGCGCGGGCGAGGCCGAACCCCTCTACAAGCGGGCGCTCGCCCTCAGGACCGAGGTTCTGGGCGAGCGCCATCCCGACACGCTGCGCAGCCTCGGCAACTACGCCTCCGTGCTGGCGTCTCTGGGCCGCGCGGGCGAGGCCGAACCCCTCTACAAGCGGGCGCTCGCCCTCAGGACCGAGGTTCTGGGCGAGCGCCATCCCGACACGCTGATCAGCCTCAACAACTACGCCTTCGTGCTGAAGTCTCTTGGCCGCGCGGGCGAGGCCGAACCCCTCTACAAGCGGGTGCTCGCCCTCAGGACCGAGGTTCTGGGCGAGCGCCATCCCGACACGCTGGGCAGCCTCAACAACTACGCCTCCGTTCTGGAGTCTCTTGGCCGCGCGGGCGAGGCCGAACCCCTCTTCAAGCGGGCGCTCGCCCTCAGGACCGAGGTTCTGGGCGAGCGCCATCCCGACACGCTGATCAGCCTCAACAACTACGCCTTCGTGCTGCGGGCTCTGGGCCGCGCGGGCGAGGCCGAACCCCTCT
>JADFZP010000374.1:0-1823 GCA_015232485.1 Alphaproteobacteria bacterium | reverse complement strand
CGAGGTTCTGGGCGAGCGCCATCCCGACACGCTGATCAGCCTCAACAACTACGCCGGCGTGCTGGAGTCTCTTGGCCGCGCGGGCGAGGCCGAACCCCTCTACAAGCGGGCGCTCGCCCTCAGGACCGAGGTTCTGGGCGAGCGCCATCCCGACACGCTGATCAGCCTCAACAACTACGCCGGCGTGCTGGAGTCTCTTGGCCGCGCGGGCGAGGCCGAACCCCTCTACAAGCGGGCGCTCGCCCTCAGGACCGAGGTTCTGGGCGAGCGTCATCCCGACACGTTGATCAGCCTCAACAACTACGCCTTCGTGCTGCGGGCTCTGGACCGCGCGGGCGAGGCCGAACCCCTCTACAAGCGGGCGCTCGACCTCTCTACCGAGGTTCTGGGTGAGCGCCATCCGGATACGCTGGCGGTCGCGCTGAATCATGTCGCGATTCTCCTGCGACTGGACCGTACCGGGGAGGCGGTGGAGGTGCTGGCCCGGCGGATCGATGATTTGCACGACTGGAGCGGTGACGAAATCCGGGCGATGGTTCGCGAGGTGGGGCGGCGGCAAGTGGCGACACGTAAGTCGTCTTGGATCGACGTGATCCTCTCGGTGGCGATCGAGCGCCCGGCCGAGCGGCACGCGGATTTGGCCGCCCAATCGGTTCTGCGCTGGAAGCATCGCGTCACCGAGGAGGACGCCCGCATCGAGCGGCTGGTCCGGCGTTCCGGCGATCCCGAGATTCGGCGTAGGGCCGCCGAGATCGCTGTGATGCGCCGCACGGTGGCCAAGCTCGCGCGCGGCGACGACACGGCCGCCTTCGGCAAGGCCATCGAGCAGTTGGACAAGGACATGGAGGCCTTGCGGCGCCACGGTGGCGTTCTCGACGAGTGGACGCCGTCGCGGACCATCACTCCGGCCGATCTCGTGCGCCACCTGCCGGGCGGGGCGGCGCTGGTCGAGTTCCGTGTGTTCAACCCAGTCGATTTTTCGACCGGCACATTTGGATCGTTGCGGCTGGCCGCCGTCGTCTTTGGCGGCGGGGAGCCGGTCACCATTCACGACGCCGGACCGGCCGATGAAATCGCCATCCAGGTGACGGCGGCGATGGGCGGGGATCGGGCGGCGTCGCGGGCGCTGTACGACCGCCTGTTCGGCCCGGTGGATGCGCGCCTTCGTGCCGCTTCGATGGTGTATGTCGCTCCGGATGGGCCGCTGTGGGCGCTCGCCCCGTCGGTGCTGCGGGTGTCGGCCGAGGGTGGCGAGAGGTGGTGGATCGAGCGGCAGCCGGTTCGCGTGGTGGCGACGGGGCGCGATCTGATGGCGGCGGCGCCTGAAACGGCGGCGCAGGCGGTGGTGCTGCTCGGCGGGGTCGACTATGGCGAGGGCAAGGCCGGCGGCGTTCCGTCTGGCTTCGCGGAGGGGCCAGCGACCGCCCTGCGCGGTCGCGGCCTCACCCTGAAACCATTGGAGGCCCTGCCCGCCACCCATGTCGAGATCGGGCGGATCGCCAGCTTTTTCCGGGTGCCGGACCTTCGCTCGCCGGTCACCGAATGGCGCGCAGCGGAGGCCACCGAAAGCCGGCTCAAGGGGCTCGCCGAGCCGCCGCGCGTGCTGCATCTGGCCACCCATGGCGATTATCGCGCCGTGATGGGGACCGATCGGCCCGAGACATTTTCGTGGGTGGCGCTGGCGGGGGCCAATCGCGGCCTCAAGGGCGGGGTGGACGCCGATGGCGAGGACGGGCTGCTGACCGCGATGGAGGCGGTGGGACTGGATTTGGAGGGCACCGCCCTGGTGACCCGAGGCGATTCGACCCACATCCTGCGCGAGA
>JADFZP010000373.1:3497-3936 GCA_015232485.1 Alphaproteobacteria bacterium | reverse complement strand
CCCATCCCGCCTGCGTCTGGTCGGATCTGGCGCCGGGCGCCGAGCCGGAGGGGCCGGTCGACGCCCTGGTCTATGACGACGTGCTGGGCGAGCTGGAGCGGCCGCTCGCCGTTCTTCACCGCGATCTCGCCCATCTCGGCGTGGGCGGCGTGGTGCTGGCCAGCCTGCCCAATCCTCAGCATCTCGCCGTGATCGAGGGCCTGCTGCGCGGCCGTCCCGAGCCGATCCGGCTGTTCACGCTGGATCACGCCCTCGCTTTGCTGGGCCGGGCCGGGCTGAAGCGCTTCGAGGTTGCGTCCTGCGTGCGCCGCACCCAGAATGACGCCCCGTTGCTGGGCGCGCTGGCTCCGGCCCTCGAGGCCGCCGGCATCGCCCGCGACGCCTTCGCCACGCGCGCCGCCGCGCATCGCTTCGTCATTCGCGCCACATTTGGAACCGA
>JADFZP010000373.1:0-3487 GCA_015232485.1 Alphaproteobacteria bacterium | reverse complement strand
CGCCATGACCACCTCGCCTCGCCTCGGCATGCCCTGGAATCTGACCGAGGCCCACGGCTGGGGTCTGGTCGGCGTCCACACCGCGCTTTACCTGCTCGATCGCGGCACGCCGCCGGTCCTGTTGGCCGAGCCGCTGCTCCGCACCATGCGGCCCCAGACGCAGGAACGCCTCGCGCCGCTCGCCGAGAGCTGGCGCAATCTGGCCGCTTGGCTCCAACAGAACGGCAATCCGCAGCGGGTGCAGATGTCCGACGTCGACGTCATGGTGCCGCTCGGCAACGCCATGCAGGGCGATCCCACCGCCGACCGCTTCCGCGGACGCCGCAATATCGGCGTGATCGCCTTCGAGGGCACCCGCATCGACGAGCGGGCCCTGGCGGTCGGGCGGTCGTTCGACTTCGTCATCGCGCATTCCACGTTCAACGTGCGCATCCTGCGCGAGGCCGGCCTGCCCGACGTGCGGCTGGCCTTCCAAGGCATCGACCCCTCCGAGATGTATCCGGTGGCGCGGCGCGGCCTGTTCGGCAACCGCTTCGTGGTCTTCTCGGGCGGCAAGCTGGAGTTCCGCAAGGGCCAGGACATCGTGGTCGAGGCGTTCAAGCGCTTCCACGCCCGCCATCCCGACGCCCTGCTGGTCTCGGCCTGGTTCAACGTCTGGCCGGCGGTGGCGATGGACATGGCCGAATCGAAGCTGGCCAAGGTGCCGCCGCGGGTCGTCAACAACCGCCTCGAGATCACCCGCTGGGCGGTCGAGAACGGTCTGGCTCCCGACGCCTTCTTCGACCTGGGCTTCATGAGCCGCTCGCGCATCGCCAACGTGCTGGCCGAGTGCGACGCCGCCCTGTTCCCCAACCGCTGCGAGGGGGCGACCAATCTGGTGGCGATGGAATGCATGGCCTGCGGGCTGCCCGCCGTGCTGTCCGCCAATACCGGGCACATGGACATCATCCGCGAGGGCCTTTGCTATCCGCTGACCCGCCAGAGCCCGGTCGACGATCCCAGGGGCGACCGCCAGGGCTGGGGCGAATCCTCGGTCGACGAGGTGGTCGAGCGGCTGGAGGAGATCTACGCCAACCGCGACGAGGCCCGTCGGCGCGGCGCGCTCGGCATGGAATTCATCCAGAAGGAGCGCACCTGGCGCAAATTCGCGGAAGCCTTCGTCGCCGAGGCCGAGCGCTGAGACCCGCCTACCTGTCCACTTGGCCGGCGATCGGTTCGCCGTCGCGCGCCCAGGGCGCCACCACCCGCTCGAAGGCGCCCAGGGCCGAGGCGATGACGTGGTGCATGTCCATGTAGCGATAGGTGCCCAACCGGCCGCCGAACAGCACGTTGGCCTCGGCCTTGGCCAGTTCGATGTATTCGGCCAGCATGCGTTGATCGTCGGGGGTGGCGACCGGGTAATAGGGCTCGTCGCCGATCCGGGCGGCGCGCGAGAACTCGCGCGAGATGATGGTGCGGTCGGGGGCGTGGCGGGCCTCCCGCTCGGGGTGGAGATGCCGGTATTCGTGGATGCGGGTGAACGGCGCGTCCTCGTCTACGAAATTCAGCACCGAGCAGCCCTGATGGTCGCCGGTGTGCAGAACCTCATGCTCGAAATCCAGGGTGCGCCAGCCGAGATGGCCGCGGCCATAATCGAACCAGCGGTCGATCGGCCCGCTGTAGATGGTGAGCGCGTCGCGACCGCGCGTCATCGCCGGCTGGAAATCGACCCCCAGGGCGACGCGGATCTTGGGATGGTCGAGCATGCGCTTGAAGATCGCGTCATAGCCGTCGACCGGCATGCCCTCGAACAAGTCGGCGAAGTAGAAATCGCTGTAATTGAAGCGCACCGGCAGCCGCGCGATGATGCTGGCCGGCAGCAGCTTGGGATCGGTGCCCCATTGCTTGGCGGTGTAGCCGCGGATGAACGCCCGATACAGCCGATCGCCGATCAGCGAGCGCGCCTTCTCCTCGAAATTGGCGGGCTCGCCGGCCACCGCGGCGGCGGCCTCCTCGGCGATCAGGGCGCGCGCCTGATCGGGGGTCAGCCAGCGGCCATACAGGCGGCTGATCGTCATCAGGTTGATCGGCATGGTGTAGACCGCCTCGCCATGGCGCGCGAAGACCCGGTGGCGATAATTGCTGAATTCCGTAAAGCGCCGAAGGAAGTCCCACACGGCGCGGTCCGAGGTGTGGAAGATGTGGGTGCCGTAGGTGTGCACCTCGACGCCGGTCAGGCCGTTGACCTCGGAATGGCAGTTGCCGCCGATGTGATGGCGGCGGTCGAGCACCAGCACCGGCTCGCCCAATTCGGTGGCGATGCGGTGGGCGATCACCGCGCCGTAGAAACCCGCGCCCACCACCACGAAGCGGAAACCATCGATGTCGAGCACGGGCGCTACTCCAGACTGACCACGGGGAACTCGGCGATCCGCGCTCGCTCCTTCATCAATTTTTCGATCCACACGTTGAACAGCCGCTCGGCCAGGAATCCGGCGGTGCGCGGCTCCCATAACAGGCCGGCCTGGCGCTCGACCTCGAACAGCACGCCAAACAGCCAGGCGGCATAGGCGTCGAACAGCGGCCAGCGCATCACGAACATGTTGAAGGTTCGGAACTGCTGGCGCGAGAAGGCGGCGACCAGCGGCGGCGCCATGCGGGGGTCCATCCGCGCCACCACCTCGACGGTCAGGTCCAGTATGTCGGCGCTGTTGTGGTGCTTGATCCAGTTGTCGCGGATGTTGTTGCCGAACCAGAAGGCGCGTGGCACCAGCACGTCGGCCGCGTCGAGCACGCGGGCCGCGAAATCCATGTCCAAGCCCATCGCCAGCCGACGCGGCGCGACGCGGGCCGGCGAGAAGAAGGTGTGCGGCCGGAAGGCGGATTGGGGCAACGGCAGCGCCGGGCCGAACCAGGGATAGCGGCGGTAGTGGCAGAAGCCGACATGGTTCAGCCCCACGACATTGCGCCACACCCAGTAAAGGCCGGTCAGCTCGCAATAATGCCCGTTGCGGTCCGAGATGTTGTCGCCGGTGTCGTCGCCGGGCAGGCCCAGATCGATCGCGGACAGCGCCTTGCCGACGTGGATCGGCTGGTAGAGTGGCGCGTCGACCCGCGCGAAGGGTTTGTGATAGGCGACGTAGATGCGGTTGCCGCTGGCCGGCGGCGCGCCTCCGACCAGCGCGGCGGCCGACCACGACCCCTCGGCATGACCACTGTTCACGAAGGCGCGCGTCGCGTCGCGGCGGTTGCCGGCCTGAAGCAGGGCGTGACCGGCCAGCAGGGTGGGATCGGCGCCGGGCGACAACTCGCCGGCCCGCGCGATCAGGCGCAGCGCCTCGTTGCTTTCGCCGCGCAGCAGGGCGAGCAGCCCGGCCAGCATGGCCAGCGGATAGGTCGCCTCGATTTCGGCGGGCGTGAGAGCGGCCAGCATCGCGCTCGCCGCCGTCCGATCGTCGGTCGCCATGATGACGCGCCACAGATATTCGAAGGCGCGCCGATCGTTGGG
>JADFZP010000372.1 GCA_015232485.1 Alphaproteobacteria bacterium | reverse complement strand
GGGGAAACACCAAGGACACCAAGGACACCAAGCGGGCGGCGAATTGCCCGTACAGTCCCGGTCCCTTGGTGACTCTTGGTGCCTTGGTGGTGAATCTGTTTCCTGCTCAATGGCGGCTTTACCGCCGATAAGTCAGTTCATTGGCTCACCGGCGCGGCATCCGCCAGGGGCGTCCGCCGGGCGAGGTGACGGCCAAGGCGGATCATCGGCCGCTCGATCGCCAGATTGAGGATCAAGGCCAGCCCCAGCGTCGCGGCGGCCACGGCGGCCGTGGTCTCGGCCAGCGTCATGCGCGCCGTCCAGCCGTGCAGCACGGCCATCTGGATCAGCGGGAAATGCACCAGATAGACGCCGTACGAGATGTCGAACGGCAGGCGCACGGCCGGCAGGCGGAAGCCGATCAGCGGCAGCGCGAACGCCAGCAGAAGCGCCCGTTGCACCTGGGCCAAGGTGGGGTCCAGCGGAATCAGCCAAGGCAGCGCGGCGGCGACGGTGGCGCCCAGCGCCAAAACGGGGGTGCCCACCCGGTCCCGCCACAAGGCCAGCCCGATCCCCAGGGCGAACAGGTGCATCTTGCCCGGCAGTTGGTGCATCAGGACGGCGGGGCCGCCGGCCCGGTTCCACAGCGTCACCCAGGCCAGCGAGGCGAGCACCAGCACGGCGAGGGTCAGCTTGGGGCGGCGCAGGATGGCCCAGGCGAGCACGGGCAGCACAAGGTAGAACCCGGCCTCGATCTTCAAGGTCCACAGCGCGCCGTTGATGGCGTGCAGCGGCAGGCCGTCCAGCAGCGGTCCGATGCTGGGGGCCAGGAAGTTCAGAAACACCGCGTTGGCCGCCAGATAGCGCCCCGCCTCGGCGGCCGGCAGGGCGGGTTGCAGCGCCATCAGCAGAACGCATTGGGCCAGCACCACGGCGGCATAGGCCGGCCAGATGCGGAAGAAGCGCCGCAGGGCGTAGGCGCGCGGGTCGGGACGGTCGACCCAGCTTTTGAACACCAGGAATCCGCTTAAGACGAAGAAGCCGTCGACCGCCAGCCCCGACGCGTGAAACAGCGGCGAGGCCGAGCCGTAGCCGGGCAGCTCGTTGGCGTGGGCCAGGACCACCAACCAGGCGAAGATCAGCCGCAGCACATCGAGGTTGTTGCCGCGCGGCATTCCCGAATCACAGCAGCGCCGCCACCACCCGGTCGGGGGGGTTGTGGCCATCGACGAAGGTCTTGATGTTGATCAGCACCTTCTCGCCCATGTCGAGGCGACCTTCGATGGTCGCCGAGCCCATATGCGGCAGCAGCACCACATTGTCGAGTTGCAGCAGCTTGGGATTGATGGCCGGTTCGTGCTCGAACACGTCAAGCGCCGCGCCGGCCAGCTCCTTGCGGATCAGCATGCGGGTCAGGGCGTTCTCGTCCATCACCTCGCCACGCGCCGTGTTGACCACATAGGCGTGCGGCTGCAACAGCTTGAGGCGCCGCGCCGACAGCAGATGGAAGGTCGCCGGGGTGTGCGGGCAGTGGATCGAGATGACGTCCATGCGGGCCATCATCTGGTCCAGGCTTTCCCAATAGGTCGCCTCGAGCTCGGCCTCGATGTCGGGATGGACGCGCTTGCGATTGTGGTAGTGGATCGACAGGCCGAAGCCGCGGGCGCGCCGCGCCACCGCCTGGCCGATGCGGCCCATGCCGACGATGCCCAGGCGCTTGCCCCAGATGCGGCGACCCAGCATCCAGGTCGGCGACCAGCCGGCCCAGTCGCCGGTGCGGATCAGGCGCTCGCCCTCGACCAGCCGGCGCGGCACGGCGAGGATCAGCGCCATGGTCATGTCGGCGGTGTCTTCGGTCAGCACGTCGGGCGTGTTGGTGACGGTCAGGCCGCGTTGGCGGGCGCTGGCCAAGTCGATGTGATCGACGCCCGCCCCGAAATTGGCGATCAGGCGCAGATTGGGGCCGGATTGGCTGAGCACCTGGGCGTCGATGCGGTCGGTGACGGTGGGCACCAGCACGTCGGCGATCTTCACCGCCTCGATCAGCTCGGCCTTGGTCATCGGCGCGTCGTCGACGTTCAGCCGGGTGTCGAACAACTCCATCATCCGCGTTTCGATGGCGTCGGGGAGCTTGCGCGTGACGAATACCAGGGGCTTCTTTTGCGGCATTCACGACCTCCTCGCCCGCACCGGGGGCACCGTTTCTGCGATACCAAGACGGGCCGCCGATGTCCAGAACCATTCGGTCCGCGCCCTGGCCTACCGACTTGCCGGCCCGCCAGCCAGCCGCCTATAATGCGCCACCGATGGGTTGGCAAACGATCAGCTTTTGGACGAGACAGGCGACCGGGAGGCTTTCAAGCCTGCTGGTGATCGCGCTCGTCTTCGCCACGCCGATGGCGAAAGCCGCCGAAACCAGCGGCTTGCCTTTGCCGCGCTTCGTTTCCTTACGGTCCGACGAGGTCAATCTGCGGACCGGGCCGGGGGTCCGCTATCCGGTCGACTGGATCTATCTGCGCAAGGACCTGCCGGTCGAGGTGGTCGCCGAATATGACACCTGGCGTAAGATACGCGATTGGCAGGGGACCGATGGCTGGGTCCATCAAAGCATGCTGTCCGGCCGTCGCATGATGGTGGTGACCGGCGGGCTGCGCACCCTGTTCCGCGGCGACGCCACCGATTCTCCGCCGGCCGCCCAGGTCGAGGCCGGCGTGGTCGGCCGCCTGCTGCAATGCCCACGCGGCAAGGCCTTGTGCCGCGTCGAACTCAGCGGCCTGCAAGGCTGGATGCGACGCGAGGAATTCTGGGGCGTCTACAACGGCGAATTCCTGGAATAGCCAAGTATTCACCACCAAGACACCAAGGCCACCAAGAAAAAATCCTTGGTGAACCTTTGTGCCCTTGGTGTCTTGGTGGTTGATCTTTTTTCTTATGTCAGATCGATCATCTCCGGCGCCAACCCCCGGCAGTGGCGTTCCCAGATCGTTTCGAAGGCGGTTTCCAGTTTGCGCGCGAAGGCGTCGGTGTCGAACAGCGGCGTGGTCAGGCGGTTGACCGCCAAGCGGGCGCGCAGGTCGTCCAGGCGGGCGGGGTCGGTGGCCAGCGCGATGGCGGTTTCGCGATAGCGGGCGTGGTCGGGCAGGACCAATTCGGGCAGGCCCACCGCATGCGCCAGACTGGCGGCGACCCGCGCTGGAAAATGGACGCCGGGAACCGTCAGCACCGGCACGCCGGCCCACAAGGCGTCGCTCGCCGTGGTGTGGGCGTTGCAGAAAAACGTGTCGAGGAATAATCCGGCATGGCGCAGCCGCGCCAAGTGGCGGTCCTTGGGCAGCATCGGCGCGAAGATCAGGCGGGCCGGTTCGATGCCGCGGGACGCCGCCTCGCGCCGCAGATTGGCCTCGGCCTGGGGCGGGCCGGCCAGCAGCCACAGCACCGAACCGGGCACGGCGCGCAGGATGTCCATCCAGACGCCGAAGATCAGCGGCTCGACCTTGTAAAGCTGGTTGAAGCAGCAGAACACGAAGCCCCGGTCCGGCAATCCGGCCGAGGCGCGATCGGGCGCGTCGAAGGCGATCGGCTGGTCGCGATCGTTGACCTGATAGCTGCCGGGCAGCAGCACGAAGCGTTCGGCCCAGTCGGCTTGGCGCTCGGGCGGGGTGACCACCCGATCGGTCAGCACGTAGTCCAGGACGTCGACCCCGACGCTGCCGGGATAGCCCAGCCAGGCCACCTGGACGGGGGCCGGACGGCGCGCGGCGATGCCCAGCCGGGCGCCCAGGGTGGTTCCCTTGAGATCGACCAGGATGTCGACGCGGTCCGCCGCGATCTTGTCGGCCGCCAGGGCGTCGGACAGCGGCGCCAGATCGACGAAGGCGTCGCAGTCGGCGGCGATCCGACGGCGATAGGGGCCGCCATCGTCGGCGCCCAGCGAATAGGCGTGGATCGTGACCCGCTCGCG
>JADFZP010000371.1:3233-3949 GCA_015232485.1 Alphaproteobacteria bacterium | reverse complement strand
GCGACCGTGACGGAGACCCCGACGGTCACCGAGACCGAGACGGTCACCGAGACCGAGACCTCGGACGACATGCATGGCTTTGACCATGACCTGTCGAACGTGGTGCTCTATCTCGATGATGGCTCGGGCGAAATCACCAAGGTGAAGGTCGAGGGCTTCCCCAGCGGCAATGATGGGGTCCGTGACCCTGACGACCTCCCGCTCGACTCCTTCATCGCCGAGAACTATCCCGGCTCGTCCCTGGTCGCGATGACCGTCAAGGCCGGGACCAACGCGGTCGAAGGGTATGGCCCCGGCGAGGGCGAGTTGTTCATCCTGAAGGACGGGGTGAGCGAGGACGATCTGCCGACGGCCGACAAGGCCGACACCACCTGGGAGTTCAACCAAGCCTTCGGCGATCTGATGGACGAGCCCGAGGCGACCCAGCCGCCCGTCACCGAGCCGCCGGTCACCGAGACCATGTCCGCGACCGAGATGCCCACGCCGACGCCTACCGAAACACAAACGGAGGCGCCGACGGAAACCGGAACTCCGACCGGCCACGGTAGTGACGACGACGAGGGTCAGGGCAACCACGGCGGCGGTAGCATTGGCGGCGGTGGTGATCGCGACGACGACGACGGAAGCGACGCCAAGGACAAGGACAAGGACGACAAGGACGACAAGCAGAAGGGCAACGAGGGCCTGGGCAACGGCGAGGATGGGCCGCCTCCGGG
>JADFZP010000371.1:0-3133 GCA_015232485.1 Alphaproteobacteria bacterium | reverse complement strand
CCATGACGAGAACCAGAACGACGTCGAAGGCGCCAGCCCCGGCAATCCGGGCGCCAACGACGGTGTCGTCGCGACCCCGGAAACCACGTCCGAGTCCGACTCCGAGAAGCAGAAGGGCAACGAGGGCCTGGGCAACGGCGAGGATGGGCCGCCTCCGGGCCATGACGAGAACCAGAACGACGTCGAAGGCGCCAGCCCCGGCAATCCGGGCGCCCGCGACAAGGACGACGACGCGCCGGTCAACGAGGTCGAAGGCACCGCCAAGGCCGACTCGATCAACGGGACCGACGGCTACGACTCGATCGATGGCGGCAAGGGTGACGACACCATCCAGGGCGGCGACGGCTACGACACCCTGAACGGCGGCGATGGCTCCGACCTGTTCATCTTCGGCGACTTCACCGGCGAGACCATGGTCGACGGCGGCGCCGAGAGTGGCAAGAACGGCTGGGTCGACGTTATCGAGATGGATGTCGGCGGTGGTCCGTCGGCGGCGGGCGAAGGCAACTGGACGCTGATCATCGACGGCCAGCAGGTCATCGACGGCGCCGAGCACGGCAGCATCGACATCGCCGATGGCGCTTCGGGCAGCATCACGACCGATCAGGGCTTGATCGAGTTCGACGACATCGAAAAGATCCAGTGGTAAACATTGACGCGGCTGCCCCTGGTGGGCAGCCGCACCTTTACCGCCGGGCCTGATGAGCAACCAACCTTCGATCTTCGTCGGCATCGCCAGCTATCGCGATACCGAAACCCAGTGGACGCTGGCCGACCTTTTCCGGAAGGCCACGCATCCCGACCGCATCGTCGTCGGCATTTGCTGGCAGTTCATTCCCGGCGAAGACGACGACTGTTTCAAGGTCGAGACGCGCCCCGACCGCCAGCGGGTGGTCAAATTCCACGCCAGCGAGAGCCAAGGCGCCTGCTGGGCGCGCCATCAGGTGCAGAAGCTGTGGCGGGGCGAGGATTACATCCTCCAAATCGACAGCCACATGCGCTTCGTCGATGGTTGGGACGAGAAATGCCTGGCCGCGCTGGCCGACTGCCCGTCCGAGAAGGCGCTGCTGTCGACCTATCCGCCGCCTTACCTGCCCCCCGACGATTGCAGCGATTTCCTGCCCGTGATGTTCGCCTCGGAGTTCAACGAGGCCGGCATATTGGGATTGCGCTCGCGCGCCGTGCAGCTTGCCGAGGCGCCGCCCAAGCCGACGCCCTCGGCGTTCGTGGCCGGCGGATTCCAGTTCGGGCCGGGCGCCATGTGGAACGACGTGCCTTACGACCCCTACCTGTATTTCCAGGGCGAGGAGATCACCCTGGCCGCCCGGTTGTGGACCCATGGCTGGGACATCTTCACGCCCAACCGCGTGCTGGTCTATCACGACTACACCAATCGCGGCCGGCCGCGCCACTGGACCGATCAGAAGGACTGGCCCAAGCTGAATCTGCGCGCCGCCAAGCGGGCCCGCCATCTGCTGGGCATGGAAGCGGTCGATGATCCCGACGCCCTGATCGACATCGGGAAATACGGCCTGGGCGGGGCGCGCGACCTGGCCGCCTACGAGGCCTTCGCGAATATCCGCTTCAAAGAGCGCGCCATCGACGGCAAGTCGCCGGCCCAGGTGGAAAGCGAGTTGACGCCCGATCGGCGAAAACTTCGCTGTCAAGCGGTGTTCGGCGGCATCTGGCGCGGCAATGGCTGGGGCGCTTCCGAGACGCGCAGTGGGCCCGGCTCGTCGCTGGCCGCGACCAAAGTCCTGCGCGAGCGGTTGCCGCCGCTGTTCGATCTGTTGGGGGTCCGAAGCCTGTGCGACGCGGGCTGCGGCGACTTCAACTGGCTGAACGGGACCACCGGCCGCTTGCGGCATTATTTCGGCTTTGACGTGGTCGAAGAGGCGGTGGCGGCCAACCGAACAAAATTCGTCGACCGCAAAAATCATTTCTTCAACACGCTCGACATAACATCCGAGCAGTTGCCCGAAGCGGACATGATCCTTTGCCGCGATTGCCTGACCCATCTGCCGATCGCCTATGTCAAGCAGTCCCTGGCCCTGTTCCGCCGCTCGGGCGCCCGCTATCTGCTGGCCACGCTGCACCGGACGGGGGCCGAGAACCAGGATATGCGGGTGGGTGGCTGGGTTCCCTACGACCTGACCCGAACGCCGTTCGGCCTGCCGGAACCCCGCATGACGATCGGCGAGGCGGCCGAGGGCGGCACCAAGTTCATGGGTCTGTGGCTGCTGACCGATCTTGCGCAATAGTTGACGCCACTCGGCCGACCGGTCATTCTCGACCGATGGGGAAGCGAACCGACCGTCCTGGGAACGCGAGAGAATTCTCGCTCGGGGGCGTGGCGCTTGCATGAATGATCCCCGAAAGGTTGCGTTGGACGCCACCGAGCCGATTGGGCTGACGCGGCGGCAGCGCCAAATCCTCGATCTGCTGCGGGCCGGCAAGTCCAACAAGGAAATCGCCTTCGCGCTGGGCATCGGGCTTGGCACGGTGAAGCAGCACATGGTCGCCCTGTTCGACCGCATGGGCGTGGCCAACCGCACGATGGCGGTGTCCCGAAGCTTTACGCCGCGTTCCGCGGAAGCGGCCGAGTGCCTGATCGAGGAACGCCCGGTCAGCGTGCTGCGCCTCGAACGGCCGGTCGACCCGCCGCGCCTGGGCGCCGGAGCGCTGGCCCAAGCCTCGCGCGACCTATGGGCCGCGGTCGACGAGGTGGCGCTTGCGCATGGTGGTTTGGCGGTGCGCCAGCCGAACTTTTGCGGCCAAATCTATTTCGGCGTTCCGCACACCCTGGGCGACGAGGCGGAACAGGCGACGCTGGCGGCCTTGCGCCTGCGCGAACGGCATCCCGGCCTGCGCGTCGCGCTGGCCAGCGGACCGATGGCGGTCAGCCTGCGACCCGACGGCGAATCGACGGGCGAGGTACTGGCCGGCGCCCCCCTGACGGTGGTGCGCGGGCTGCTGGACGCGGCGCGGCCCGAAGAAATCCTGGCCTGCCCCGAAACGACCCGAGCGGCCGCCGACGTCGCCGATTTCGCGCCGAAATCCGAACGGGGCGGGGCGCTGGTCCGACGCCGCCACGATCCGGCCCGGCCGCCACCCTCGGCCGTTGGGCGGGAGG
>JADFZP010000370.1 GCA_015232485.1 Alphaproteobacteria bacterium | reverse complement strand
GCGCCAAGGAACGAAGCGGGCGGCGAATTGCCCGTACCCTTCGCCGTCATGCCCGCGGATCAAGTCCGGCCATGACGAGTGGAGAGGGCGGCTTTGACGCGCGATGCTCCAGGATCACACCGTCACGCCGCCCGGATGTCGTTCAGGAAGTCCTGCACGATCACCTTCAGCACGTCCGACTGCTGGGCCAGTTCGCCCGCCGCGGTCAGCACCTGCTCGGCCGCGTGGCCGGTTTCGCCGGCCGCCGCGTTGACGCCGCCGACATGGTGGTTGACCTCGGAGGTGCCGGACGAGGCCTGCTGGACGTTGCGGGCGATTTCGCCGGTCGCCGCGGTCTGCTCCTCGACGGCGGCGGCGATGGCGGCGGCGATCTCGTTGATGCGCGACACCGTTCCGCCGATCCCGCGAATCGCCTCGACCGCCTCCTTGGTGGCGTTTTGCACGGCGCCGATCTGCTGGGCGATCTCGTCGGTGGCGCGGGCGGTCTGATTGGCCAGCGACTTGACCTCGTTGGCGACCACGGCGAAGCCCTTGCCGGCGTCGCCGGCCCGCGCCGCCTCGATGGTGGCGTTCAGCGCCAGCAGGTTGGTCTGGCTGGCGATGTCGTTGATCAGATTGACCACCTCGCCGATGCGCTGGGCGGCGGTGGCCAGCCCGGCGACGGTGACATTGGTGCGTTCGGTCTCCTCGACGGCTTGGCCCGAGATGCTGGCCGACTGCGTGACCTGGTGGCCGATCTCGCTGATCGAGGCGGACAGCTCCTCGGCGGCGGCGGCGACGGTCTGCACGTTGGCCGAGGCCTCCTCCGAGGCGGCGGCCACCGCCGAGGCGCGCTCCTCGGTGCTGCGCGCCGTGGCGGTCATCGATTCGGCGGTCGAGCGCATCTCGGTCGCGGCGGCGGCGACGGTGCCCAGCACGCCGGCCACCGACCCGTCGAACTGGCGGATCAGGCGGTCCATCGCCTTCTGGCGCTCCTCGCGGCGGACCTGCTCGGCGCGCTGTTCGGCGCCTAAGCGGTCGGCCTCGATGCGGTTGTCCTTGAACACCTGGACGGCGCGCGACATGGCGCCGATCTCGTCGTGGCGGTCGGCGCCCTCGATGCGCACCGAGGTGTCGCCCGAGGCGAGATGGCGCATCACGTCGCACAGCGCCATCAACGGGCGGGTGATGCCGCGCACGATGGTGAAGACCAGACCGGCGGTGGCCAGCAAGAGCGCCAGGACGACGACGACGGTGACCGACAGCGTGGTGGTGGCGCCGGCCCGGATGGCGCTGGCGAAGGCCGTCAGGTCGTCGGCGATGCGGTCCTCGACCGTCTTCAGCGCGTCGATGCGGCGGGTGGCGGCCGCGAACCAGTCGGGCGCCTTGACGCCCTGGGTGCCCGAGGCCGCGCTGTCGCGGGCGATCTGGCGCAGGCGGTCGACCTCGACGGCGACCTCGCCTTTCAGGGCCTGGCCCAGCGCGTCGACCGCGTCGGCGGTCGCGAAGGTGCGGAACACCGAATAGAAGGCGTTTTCCTCGGCGCCCAGCTCCAGGAACCGGCGGAACAGGTCGGGGCCGAAGGCGGCGGCGGCGAAGCCGGCCGAGCCGACGGCGCGCTCCTGCCCGGCGCGCTCCTTGCCTTCCATCAGGTTCACATAGGCCGAGATGCGATTGGCCACAGCCGCGTTCGGGCTGGCCAGGGCAAGCTGCTTGACCACCGTGATCAGGCTGCCGATCGCGCCGGTATAGCCGCCGATGGCGTCCTTGGCGGCCATCGACAGGTCGTCGACCCTGGCGCGGTTGGCGGCCACCTTGGTCATGCCGTCCTCGGCGGCGGCCACCTTGTCCTTGAACCCGGCGATCATCTCGGACATGTCCAGCCGGGCCGCCGCCTTGGCGAAGGCGTCGCGGGACGAGTCGGTGCGTTTGCGCTGCGCCTTCAGCTCGTCGCCGAACGAGGCGCCCTTGCTGCCCAGATACAGGGCCGAGGCGCCGCGCTCGCGCTGCAATTCATGCACCGTGGCGCTGACCACCGTGGCGAAGCCGGCCATCTCTTGCACGCGACCGGCCTCGCCGGCCACCCGCGCCTTGTCGGCCAGGGTCCAGCCGGCGAACAGCAGCAGGCCAAGGATCGGCAACACCATCGCCGCCGAGATGCGGAACCCGATCGGGCGTTTGTTGAAACTGGCGAACATGAACGTCTCCCTTCCCCTGGGGCGGATACGTTGCGGCGCCACCCCTGCTCGAAATACCATACAATGTTCCCAGTCGGCAGGCGCCAAATTTAGATGTCATGCACCCCTTTTGCGTGCTGGACCGCGGGCGCGCGAGTTGTCAGGGTTCGGACGGCGGAACCGAATAGGATGTTCGGCCGGGTTCTCCTCGGGATTTCGGATGGGGTACATGGCGCGGCGGGAAGTGCTGGCGGGGCAAAAATACAAACAGGTCGACACCTCCTCGACCTGGGAGGTGCGGGCACTGTCGAAGGATGGCGAGGGCATCGTGCACGCCCGGATGATCCGGGTCGGAGACGCCACGGTGCTGAAGACCATCTCGACCAGCGCCTTGCGCGATCAGCGGCTTTACCGCTTGGTGGCCGGCGAGCAATAGTGTAGGCGGCCCGGCGGGCCACCCGAGGGGAGCTTCATGTCGCGACGTCGAAATCCGCGCCGGGAAGAACGGCGCAAGAGTCTGATCCTGTTCGCCATCAAATCGGCCATCATCCTGGGGATGATCGGCGCCACCGGCTATTACTCGTTCGAAGCCGGCATCACCCTGTCGCGCCAGGAGATCGCCACCCTCAAGGAGGAGGCCGAGCGCCTGACCAACGCGGCGGTCGGCCACGACGCCGAGATCGCCCAATTGTCCGGCTCGCTTGATCAGGCGCGGCGCCAGGCGGCGGACTACAAGTCCCGCCTGGAACAACTCGTCCCGACGCCGATGGTCGAAAAGTTGCTGTCGATGATCGGCGACAAGCTGAAGAGCGGTCTTTCGCCGCAACGCATCGGCAGCTTCATCGCGGCGGCCGACAAGCCGCGCAATTGCGGCGCCGCGGTGACCAAGCGCTTCGTGGTGCGCACGCCGCTGTCGGACGGCGGCAATGGCTGGGTCCGCTTCGACGACATCATCACCGTCACCGCCGAGGGCCAGTCGGCCCGCGGTGGCGGCGGCGCCCCCGAGGCGTGGTTCGATCCCGAGGTGCCGGTGACCGTCAAATTCTCGGCGATCGGCGGCCGCGAGGAGGAAATCTCGGGCAAGCTGCCGCTGCAGCACGGCTTGGTGCTGAAGAACGAGGAACACCGCTTCGTCATCGCCCCCGGCGCGCGGGGCTTCATCGAGATCGCCGCCGACCGCTGCTCGTTCGGGTAAGCGCGGCCGAGGCCACCACCGGCGCCAACTCGGCGATGTCCTGGGGGTCGATGGCCAGGCATTCCGAGTCGTCCAGGGCGCGCACGGTGGCGCGGCGCAGGCGCTCGCCCTCCAGCACGCCCTCGCCGAACAGGTCGCCCGCCTGGAGAACGGTGATGGCGTGGCCGTCGTCGCGTTCGAACCGGCCGCCGATCACGAAGTAGCAGGGTCCGGTGACCTCGCCCCGCCCGAACACCAGATCGCCGCGCCGGAACCGCCGCCGCCTCACGGCCCGCCGGGTGGCCTGGGGGATATGCACGATATTGCGCGGGAACAAGGCGTCCATGGTCCAGTCGACCGCCACCCGCACCTTGGTCGTCCAGCCCGGCACCATGAACAGGTAGAACGACCGCCACATGATCCAGGCGAACAGGCCGGCGAATTCGTGGCCGAACACGCTGGCCCCGCCGCGCCGCCCCCCCAGCGAGGCGAGTTGCCCCTTCGATTGGAAGGCGATCGGGACCGGCGCGGCGCCGTCCAGGACGGCGACCAGATTGCGGGCCAGCACGCTCGCCTGGCGCACGGCCGCCTGGGCGGTGGGCGGGGCGATGCCGCCGTCTT
>JADFZP010000369.1 GCA_015232485.1 Alphaproteobacteria bacterium | reverse complement strand
CGTCGCCGCGCCCCCGCCGCCGGCTCCGCTGGCGGCCAAGCCGCCGGACATGGATTCCAGGCTTCAAGACATCAAGATCGGGATCTTCAACGACCTGATCGACTCGGTCGACCTGACCGAGTTGTCCAAGCTCGATCCCTCGGCGGTGCGCGAAGAGATCTCGGACATCGTTTCCGAGATCATCAGCATGCGCAATCTGGTGATGTCGGCCAACGAGCAGCAGCTCGTCATCTCGGACATCTGCAACGACGTGTTGGGGCTGGGTCCGCTCGAGCCCTTGCTGGCCCGCGACGACATTGCCGACATCATGGTGAACGGCGCCGACAAGGTCTACATCGAGTGCGGCGGCAAGATCGAGCTGACCGACATCAAGTTCCGCGACAACGCGCAGCTCATGAACATCTGCCAGCGCATCGTCTCGGCGGTGGGCCGGCGGGTCGACGAGTCGAGCCCGATCTGCGACGCCCGCCTGATGGACGGCTCGCGCGTCAACGTCATCGCTCCACCCTTGTCGATCGACGGCCCGGCGCTGACCATCCGCAAGTTCAAGAAGGACAAGCTGACCCTCGATCATCTGGTGCGCTTCAACTCGATCACCCCCAAGGGGGCCGAGCTGCTGAAGATCATCGGGCGCTGCCGGATCAACGTGATCGTCTCGGGCGGCACCGGCTCGGGCAAGACCACGCTGCTGAACTGCCTGACCCTGTTCATCGACCAGGGCGAGCGCGTCATCACCTGCGAGGACGCCGCCGAGCTGCAATTGCAGCAGCCCCATGTGGTGCGTCTGGAAACCCGCCCGCCCAATCTCGAGGGCGTCGGCCAGGTGACGATGCGCGATCTGGTCAAGAACTGCCTGCGCATGCGGCCCGAGCGGATCATCGTCGGCGAGGTGCGCGGCTCGGAAGCCTTCGACCTGTTGCAGGCGATGAACACCGGCCATGACGGCTCGATGGGCACCATCCACGCCAACAATCCGCGCGAGGCGATCAGCCGCGTCGAAAACATGATCGCCATGGGCGGCTTCTCGCTGCCCGCCAAGACGGTGCGCGAGCAGATCGCCGGCGCCGTCCAGGTGATCGTCCAGGCGGCCCGCCTGCGCGACGGCTCGCGCAAGATCACCCATGTCACCGAGGTGGTCGGCATGGAGGGCGAGGTGATCACCCTGCAAGACCTGCTGGTCTACGAGATCCTGGGCGAGGACGAGCGCGGCAAGATCATCGGCCGCCACCGCCCCACCGGACTGCGCCCCAAATTCTGGGACCGCGCCCGCTATTTCGGCCTGGAAAAGGAACTGGCCGAGGCGATGGAGGATGTCGTTGCCTGACCTGGCGTCCTTGCTGACTCCCCAGGCGCTGGTCATCGTCCTGCTGCTGCTCGCCCTGTTGGCGATGGTCGGATTCGGGCTGTGGTGGATGGCGTTCGGGCCGCGCGCCCGGCTGCGCCGCCGCATCGCCGTCATGCTGGGCGGCAAGGGCGGCAAGGCGGCCAAGGGCGGCGTCGGCCTGTCGGCCATGCAGCGGCGCAAGTCGATCCAGACCAAGCTCAAGGACGCCGAGGCGACGCGCGCCAAAAAGCGCGGCTGGCGCCTGCGCGAGGATCTGCTGCAAGCCGGGCTGTCGGCCACCCCCAAGCAATACGTGATCGCCAGCATCGTGTCCGGCATCGTCTCGGCCGGCATCTACTGGCTGATGAAGATGCCGCCGGTGGGCACGCCGCTGGTCGCCATCACCATGGGGCTGGGCTTCCCCAAGATGGTGCTGGGCATGATGAAGAAGCGCCGCTTCAAGGCCTTCACCAAGGTGTTCGCCGACGCCATCGACGTGATCGTGCGCGGCATCCGCTCGGGCCTGCCGGTCGGCGAGTGCATCAACATGATCGCCCGCGAGATGCCCGATCCGGTCGGCGGCGAGTTCCGCCTGATGGCCGAGGGCCAGCGCCTGGGCATGACGCTGGACGAGGTTCTGCAACGCGCCATCGAGCGCACGCCGACCGCCGAGTTGCGCTTCTTCGCCATCGTGTTGTCGATCCAGCAGCAGACCGGCGGCAATCTGGCCGAGACGCTGGCCAAGCTGTCCGACGTGCTGCGCCAGCGCAAGCGCATGCGCGACAAGGTGCAGGCGATGTCGAGCGAGGCCAAGTCCTCGGCCGGCATCATCGGCTCGCTGCCGGTGATCGTCGCCACCCTGCTGGCCGTCGTGGCGCCCGAATACATCGGACTGCTGTTCACCCAGCCGACCGGCCACACCCTGATCGGCATCGGCTTCACCATCATGAGCGTGGGTGTCTTCGTCATGAAACAGATGATCAACTTCGAGATCTGACCCGTGGATTTGGACGTCCCGACCATCATCATCTTCCTCGCCGCGGTCGGCGCCTTCACTTCGGTGATGGCGGTCGGCTGGCCGTTCCTGCAACGCGACCAACTCGCCTCGCGCTTGAAGGCGGTGGCCGAGCGGCGCCAGGAGCTGTCGGCCAAGCAGAAGGCGATGCTGCAAAAAAGCACGCGTTTCCAGCCGCGCCGCCACGTCAGCCTGATGAAATCGGTGCTCAGCCGCCTGAAGCTCCAGAACATGATGGAGAACAAGGGGCTGAAGAACCGGCTGGCCCAGGCCGGCTATCGCCGCCAATCGGCGATCATCACCTTCATCTTCCTGCGCATCGCCTCGCCGATGCTGTTCTCCGGCCTCGCGCTGATCTTCGTGACCTCGAACCCGACCTATGCCGCCAAGGCCCTGTCGGTCAAGCTGATGATCTGCGGCGGCGCGGCGGCGATCGGCTACATCCTGCCGCCGACCTTGCTGTCCAACATGATCCAGAAGCGCCAAAAGACGCTGGGCCTGTCCTTCCCCGACGCGCTCGACCTGATGCTGATCTGCGTCGAGGCCGGCCTGTCGATCGAGGCCGCCTTCGGCCGCGTCACCGAGGAACTGGGCGAGGGCAGCCCCGAACTGGCCGAGGAACTGGGCCTGACCACCGCCGAATTGGCCTTCCTGGGCGACCGCCGGACGGCCTATGACAATCTCTCCGACCGCACCGGCATGGCCAGCGTCAAGTCGCTGTGCACCTCGCTGCTGCAAGCCGAGAAATACGGCACCTCGGTCTCGACCGCGCTACGCGTCATCGCCCAGGAAAACCGCGACGCCCGCATGGCGGCCGCCGAAAAAAAGGCCGCCTCGCTGCCCGCCCAGCTCACCGTGCCGATGATCATCTTCTTCCTGCCGGTCCTGTTCCTGGTGATCGCCGGGCCGGCTTATATCAAGGTCAAGATGATGTGAGGGGGGCGCGAGCCATTTGCTTGACTCACCTCACTAGCCCCTTCGCCGTCATGCCCGTGCTTGACACGGGCATCCACGTGTCACCGCCCATGCCATTGTTTCCAAGGCTGTTCCCACGGAGCCGCGTGGATGGCCGGATCAAGTCCGGCCATGACGAGTGGAGAGGATGCTTTAATACCGGCGAGCACCAAGGAACGAAGCGGGCGGCGAATTACCCGTACAGCCCTGCTCAATGGCGGCTTTACCGCCGATGGGTCAGTTCATTGGCTCGCCGTATGAGGGGGGCGGTCGTCAGCATTCATACTGAACTTCCGCCGTCCGCACCACTTCGTCGCGAAAATAGCGGCTCAAATCCTCCGGCGTGCGCAGATCGACCTTCCGTCCGCCCAGCAGAGTTGAAAGCTCGATCTCGATCTCGGCCATGGTCAGCAGGCTCGGCTTCGCCTGCGGTTCGAATTCGACCAGCAAGTCCATGTCGCTGTCGGGTCGATCCGTGCCTTTCAGCAGCGATCCAAACAGGGCCAGACGCCGGATGTGACGGCGTTGGCAGAGTTCGGACAGCTCGGCTGGCGGTATGGGGAGCCGCTGGGCCATTATGTTCTCGGATGGTGATGGTTTGTCGAATATGGGCCGGAGCGGGTCGATTGGGAAGCCCACTCAATTCACCCGCTGCCGCGTCGACAGGGCGCGGTAATAGGTCATGTTGTGGCG
>JADFZP010000368.1 GCA_015232485.1 Alphaproteobacteria bacterium | reverse complement strand
CCGCCGCCCACCACGCCGGGGTTCTCGCAAGGCGTCGACGACCGATCGTCGCGTAGCTGAAGGTTCATCCCTTGTTCGCACCCGTTCCCGAGCCGCCCAACGTCTTCGCGGAAGAACCCGCTCGCCCGATGAGCAGGCCCGGCGCCGACCTGACCAGTTCGCTCGCGCTCAGCGTGCGGCTGGTTTGGCGGCGCAAGATGGCCCTGCTGGGCCTCGTGGCGCTGGCCTTGACCATGGCGTTCCTTTATCTCCGCCAAGTCACGCCGCTGTACACGGCGACCGCGACGGTGATGATCGAGACCCGCCGCACCCAGGTCGCGCCGATCGCCGAGGTGCTGGGGGGCTTGAGCTCGAACCAGTTCGTGGTCGAGGGCGAGGTCGAGGTGATCCGCTCGCGCGCCTTGGCGGAACAGGTCATCGATCGCCTCCATCTGCTCCAGCACCCGCATTTCAACCCCGATCTCGCGGCGCCGCGCGGGCCGGGCCTGCTCGCCATGCTCAATCCGCTGAACTGGCTGCCCGCCGATTGGCGGTCGGCGATGAGCGAAGCGGCCAGCAACACCCGCCGCGATTCGGAACTGCCGATGCCGGTCGAGGCCGAGATCAAGGAGGATCCGCTCAAGGCCCGCGCCGCCCGCATTCTGATGGCGTCGCTGGTCACCCAGAACTCGCGCATGTCGCCGGTGGTCGACATCAACGTCACGGCGCCCAGCCCGCAATTGTCCGCGGCGATCGCCAACGCCATCGCCGACCAGTATCTGCTGACCCAACTCGAAGCCAAATACAACGCGGTGCAGCGCGCCACCCGTTGGCTGAACGACCGGATCACCGAGTTGCGCCGCGAGGTCGAGTCGACCGAGACGGCGGTCGAAAGCTATCGGCGCAAGCACAACCTGTTCGACCTGGACCGAGGGCCGGTCATCACGCAGCAACTGGGCGAACTCAACAGCCAACTGCTCACCGCCCAGGCCAAGCGGTCGGAGGCCGAGGTGCGCTACGAGCGGGCCCGCCAGCAGGTGAAGTCGTCAAAGGGCGGCGCCGCGCTGATCGAGGTGCTGAACTCGCCGGTCATCCATTCGCTGCGCGCCACCGAGGCGGAAATCAGGCGCGAATTCTCGGACCTGTCCACCCGCTACGGCGCGCAGCACCCCAAGATCATCACGCTGCAGGCCAGCCTGCGCGAGATCGAGGAGAAGATCCGCGGCGAGGCCGACCGCATCATCTCGTCGCTGGCCAACGAGGTTGAAATCGCCCGCGCCCGCGAGCAGGCCATCGAGAAGAACTACAACGAACTGAAGGGCCAGATTTCGATCCAAAACGAGGCGCAGATCGAACTGCGCGCCCTGGTCCGCGAGGCCGAGGCGTCGCGCTCGCTGTACGAGGCCTTCCTGGCCCGCTTCAAGGAGACCGACACCCAGCGCGACATGCAGAACGCCGATGCGCGCGTGCTGTCGCGGGCCGCCATCCCGCGCGAGCCAAGCTCGCCGCGTAGCACGCTGATCCTGATCGTCGCCGGCCTGACCGCCGCGATGCTGGGGCTGGTCCTGATCTTCGCCCTCGAGGAACTTGATCACGGCTTCCGCAGCGCCTCGCAGACCGAGGCGGCGCTGGGCATCCCGGTGCTCGGCCTAGTGCCCGAGGTCAAGGCCAAACAATCGGCCGACGTGATCGCCAAGAACATCTTCGAGATTCCGACATCGAGCTTCGCCGAGGCGATCCGAACCGTGCGTTCGGGACTCGACTTGTCCGATCCGTCCAGGCCGCCGCGTCTGGTGATGGTCACCTCGGCCCAGCCCAACGAGGGCAAGTCGGTGATGGCCTATTCGATCGCCGCCCAGGGCGCGCAGTCGCTCGGCCGCTCGGTGCTGCTGATCGACGCCGATTTGCGCAAGCCGTCGCTGCACGAGATCGCCGCGATGGACGTGGGGCCGGGGGTCGGCGATTACCTGAACGGCGAGGCGCCGCTCGAAGCCTGCATCCGGCCCGATCCGCGCTGTCCGAATCTGCGGGTGATGACCGGCGGCCGGGGGTTGCGCAACGCCGCCGACATGTTCGACGACCGCCGCTTCCACAGCCTGCTCGACGAGGCGGCCAGCCTTTACGACCAGGTGGTGATCGACACGCCGCCCCTGCTGGCGGTCTCGGACGCGCGCAGCCTGCTCGGCCGGGTCGACCGGGTGCTGTTCGTGGTCCGCTGGGCGCGCACCAAGCGCGAGATCGTCGGCGCGGCGATTTCGGTGGTCGAGCGCACCCGCTCGGCCGGCGCTTCGCTGGTGCTCAGCCGGGTCGACATCCGTAAGCACGCCAGCTACGGCTACGGCGATTCGGGCCAGTATTACAAGGCTTATCGCCGCTATTACACGAGCTGACCGTCCGTGGGCGACCGCAAGAACCGATGGGTGGTGTTCGGGTCGTTCGCCATGCTGGGCGTGTTCGGCTTCGCCCTGTTCGAAAACGAAGTCCTGCCGGTCGAAATCTTGGCGGTGATCTGGGGGGTGGGCATCCTGCTTCAGGGCACGTGGTTCGCCCTGTTCGGCGACGACGCGTTCGACCTGTTTTCGCCCGGCTGCCTGACCAATATCTGCTTCGCCATTCTTTACGGCGTGGCGCTGCTGACCGTGCAGCTTGAACCCTCGGGCTATTTCACCCGCAAGCTCCAGACCCTCAGCCCCTATTACGCCCAAGTCGGCTTCGCGTCCTATTGGGGCGTGCTGGGCTTCAATCTCGGCTATCACCTCGTCCAACGGCCGCTGGCGCGCCGCTTTCTGCCCAAGATGGGCGACGTTTCGGGCAGTCAGGCGTTCTGGCTGTGGCTGATCCTGATCGCCATCGGCACCACCATCGTGCTGATCGGCATCTCCAGCCGCATCTTCCTGCAAACCAACCGCGAGCTGGAATCGCCGCTGTTCGTCAGCGCGGTCGGGTTCTTCATGCCGTTCCTGCACATCGCCGTGGCGTTGGCCGCGATGCAGTCGATGCGGCGCTTCACGGTCGCTTCGTCCTGGACCTATTATTTCATGATCAGCATAGCGGTGCTGCTGGTCTACACCATCCCTTCGGGCTCGAAGTTCAACTGGGTGGTCGGCATCATCCTGGTGGCGATGGCCTTCAACTACACGCGGCGCCTGTTCCGCCGCGACGAGGCGGTGGTCGGGATCATCGGCCTGTTCGCGCTGCTGTCGATCCTGATGCCGCTCAACACGATCTATCGCGACGCCATCATCGCCAGGGATTCGAGCGGGCAGCAAAGCCTGGGCCAAGCCTTTTCACTGCTCGCCGACACGGCCACCAATGTCGGAACCATCCTGCCCTTCTCGGGCGCCGACGACGGCGTCGAGGCGGTGCGCAACGACTACATGCGGTCGCGGCTGTCGAACATCGGCATCGTCGCCGAGATCCTGCGCTATCAGGAACGTGGCGGCGCGTTGCGCAACGGCATCACCTACAGCTACGCCCTGCTTGGCCTGATCCCGCGCGTGGTGTGGCCCGACAAGCCCGAGCTGACGGTCGGGCGCGAGATTTCGCGCGTCGTGATGGGCAACGATCAAGACGACGTGACCTCGGTGGGCGTCACGCTGATCGGCGAGGCGATCTACAACTTCGGCCCCTATTCGGTGTTTTTCGTGCTGACCGGAATCGGCGCGCTGATGGGGTTCCTTTATTACCTGTTCAAGAACTTCTACCGGACCAATCCGGTGATGGCCTTCATGATGCATGTCGGCGTGTGGTTCAATCTTTACTACCCGGCGCAGGAAAGCAATATCGCGGGCGGTATCGCCGGCAGCGTCAAGATTCTTGTCTTCCTGATGATCCTTTTCTATTTCGTGACGCAGAAACGGCCGACCGCCATCGGCTCGGCCATTCCGCCGCGATGACCGCCACCCTCGCCCTGGTCAACCGATTCCTGCCGCCGGCCCCCGGCGTGACCGGCGATTTGTTGTTCAAATTGGCGGCGGGACTGTCGCGCCGCATACCGGACCTGCGCTT
>JADFZP010000367.1 GCA_015232485.1 Alphaproteobacteria bacterium | reverse complement strand
GCGGAGCCGCGCGGATGGCCGGATCAAGTCCGGCCAAGACGAGTGGAGAGGGCTCACCGGCTTAGCGCGGCGCCCATTCCAGGGTGGCGCCGGCCGGGTTGCGGCTGCACAGATCGGCGAGCAGGGCGGCCGAGACGCGTTGCGGGGTGACGCCGTTGACGGTCAGCACGCCGCCGCGCACCAGCGACCACCCGACCTGAACGCAGGCCTTTTGCGGCACCTGTTCGGCGACCACCACGCCCTCGTTGGGGTCGAATCGAAGGGCGCCGCCAAAAATGTGGGGGGCTTCGACGCTGCCCGTGGCGGCCTCGCGCATCTGTTTCAGCAGGGCCTCGGGGCTGGGCTCGGGCTTGCCGGCCGGGCCGTTCATGCTGGCCAGAAGCCACAACGCCGCCGCGCCGATCGCGACGCCGCCCAGGATGGCCGCGATCAAGCGGCCCCATGGAAATCGCTTGTGGGGGCGAGCGTGGCGCTTCACGACCCGGTGACCGGGCGGATGCGCCTTCGGCTGGCTGGTCGTCAGGTTGCCTGATGTCGAGTTCGCGATCATGACGAACTCCTTTCACAAATCAATCGAGTCGCCGCACCCACAGTCTGAGTCAAAACTATGAACGAGCCGTAAAAGGATTTCTGTGACGGCCGTCACAGACGGACGCCTATTTCTTGGAGAGCCGCCCCAGCAGTTCAAGCACCTGCTCCGAGGCGCCGGAAACCGCGCGCAACGCGTCCAGCGCGCCATCGACATCGCCGCCGTTGAACAGGTCGACGGCCAGCTTGCCCTTCGCGTGAACCTCGCAATGCGGCTCCTCGAGCGCGACGAAATCGGGATTGTCCCGCTGGGCGTCCTCGACGGCGTAATACCACTTGCCGAGGCGGCAGTTGCGGTGATCGGCCAACTCCTCGCTGCGCAGGTTGGCGCGGCCGGCCAGCATGGCGGCCAGACGCTTCTTCCAAAGCACGTGGTCCGACTTGGCGCGATGGACCACCTTGTTGGGCAGGGCCTTGCTGGACAACCCATCCAACTCGACGGTGAGCAAGGCGTCCGAGCGGTCCATCGAATCGAGGATCGCGGAAATCTGGCCGGTCGTTTCGTCGGTGTTCGAGGCGATCGCCGCGATCGCCTCGGCGACTTGGGCGGCCGCCGCGCGCTGCTGGCCGAGAATCTGCGCCACGTCCTCGACCCGGACGGCGACCTCGGCGACCTCTTGCGAGACGGCGCCGATCGCCCGCCCCGCCTCGTCGATCGACTCGCGGCCCCGGTCCACCGCGCCGTGAACGACGTGCATCACCTTGAGGATGGCGGCCATGCCGTCGCCCAACTGGCTGATGCGCCCGGCGATCTCGACCGCCGACGACTTGGTCTGGTCGGCCAGCCGGCGCACCTCCTCGGCGACCACGGCGAACCCCTTGCCGGCCTCGCCGGCCCGCGCCGCCTCGACCGAGGCGTTGAGGGCCAGCAGGTTGGTTTGGAAGGCGATCTCTTCGATCACGTCGATGATGGTGCGGATTTCCTCGGCGGCGTTGGCCAGTTCGTCGACCCGATGCTCGGCGTCGTCGACCGTCGCGCTGATGCGGCCCATGCTGGTGATCGCTTCGCCCGCGGCGCGCGTGCCGTCTTCGGTGCGGCGCAGGACGGCGACCGTCTTTTCCGCCACCTCGGAGGAATTGGTCGAGATGGTCTCGACCGAGGCGACCAGTTGTTCGGCGGCGGCGGCGATCGCCTGGCTGCGCATGCTGGCGTCGCGCGCGTTGCGCGACAACTCGGCGGTGGCGACCACGCCGTCGTTCACGTTGATCGACAAGGCGACCAGATTCTTGAGCCGGTGCGAGTCGCCGCGCCCCAGCGTGCGGGCAAGCTCGCGCAACGCGGTTTCGACCTCGCCTTGCGCTCGCGGCACGGAGAGGTATTCTCCTTTGCCGATGAGGTCGATCGTTTCGAGCAGCGCCTTCACGCGCTCAGGGGAGATCCAACCGTCTACGGCGGCGCGATGCTCGTCGAGCATGTCGATCATCTTCACAGGTCGTTCACAAGGAGGTTGCACTATGCCTGACCGCCCCAGCGAATCAAACCGGGAAAACATCACGCTGGCCATCGCGACGGCGGCGGGGCAGTTGCGCCATTGCCTCGAGGAGATCGACACGCTTTACGACGCCATGTCGACCATCGCCCAGCGGGCTTGGGGCGATTCGCCGCCGGCCGCCGAGGTCCGCGAACTCCAGCGATTCGACCATCTGCGCCAGCGCGTCGACGGCCTGGCCGAAGCGCTTGGCCTGGTCGAAGCCGAAATGCGCGGCCAGGGCTCCGGAGACCTGCGGCGAACGCTGGCCAGCCTTCCGCTTGGCGCGCTCGCCCAGGCCTTCGCCGCGGCCTATGATCTGCCGGCGCCCAAGCCTTCCGAAGACGACGAATTCGAGTTGTTCTGATCTTCCAAAGACGACGGACCGTCTGTATAGTCCATAAAACTTTAGGCGATTTGCAGCTGGTTGAAAAATGGGCAAACCCACTTCTTTCCCCCTCCCCGCGATTCTCGACCCCGTCGCGGCGGCGCCGCTGGCCGATGGCCTGCGCGCCGCGCTCGGCGCGGGCTTTGGGCTGGCCATCGACGCCTCGGCCGTCGAGCGGCTGTCCACGCCCGCCGTGCAAGTTTTGCTGGCGGCGGCGCGCTCGTGCGAGCAGGCCGATCGCCCCTTCCGGATTCGACGACCGGCGGCGGCGTTCACCGCCGCCCTGACCGATCTGGGTCTGGCCGGCAGCCTGAAGGACTGGTCGCAGCCATGAGCCGCCGAATTCTGACGGTCGACGACTCGAAGACGATGCGCGACATGCTCGCGGCCACGCTGCGAAGCGACGGCTGGGACGTCCTTCAGGGCGAAGACGGCCTGCACGGCATCGAGGTGCTGGGCGACACGCCGGTCGACGTGATCATCACCGATCTCAACATGCCCAAGCTCGACGGCTTCGGCTTCATCCGCAGAATGCGGCAGCATCCGGTGCACAAGGCGACGCCGATCCTGATGCTGACCACCGAAAGCGACCCGGCCAAGAAAGCCGAAGGCAAGGCGGCCGGCGCGACCGGCTGGCTGGTCAAGCCCTTCGACCCGGCGAAACTGCTTCAAGTCGTCCGCAAGGTATGCCCGTGAAAGGTCCCAGAGGATGAATCTCGACCAATTCAAGGCGACCTACTTCCAGGAATGCGAGGAACTTCTCCAAGTGATGGAGGAGAACCTGATGGCCATCCAGGACGGCAATCACGAGCCCGACGTCCTGCACGCCGTCTTCCGCGCCGTCCACTCGATCAAGGGCGGCGCCGGCGCCTTCGGCTTCGCGCAGTTGGTCGGCTTCGCCCACACGCTGGAAACCGTTCTGGATCATCTGCGCGACGGGCGCCTGGCGCCCGACCCCGGCGTGGTGACGGTCCTGTTGAGCGCGGGCGACATCCTGACCGATCTGGTGCGCGCCGCCCAATCCGACATCGAGATGCCGGCCGATCACGGCGAGTCGGTGCGCGGTGAACTGGACGAACTGACCCGCGGCGGCCCGGCCGGCGAAGACGAGGAGGTGCAGCTCGATTTCGAGGGCATCGACTTCACCCCGATTCCGATCGACGAGGACGACGACGACGCCCCGGCCGGAGAGGCGCCGCAGCTCGATTTCGACGGCATCGATTTCGAGCCGGTTCCCGTCGATCTGGACGAACTGACCGGCGACGGTTGGCGCATCCGCTTCGCGCCCCGCGACGAGTTGCTGCGCAACGCCAACGAGCCGCTGCTGCTGATGCGCGAACTGGCCCGCTTGGGGCCGCTTGACGTCACCGCCGAGCGCGACGCCATTCCCGACCTGTCCGACATCGATCCGGCCCGCGCCTATCTGTCCTGGACCATGATCCTGCGCGCCCCGGTGGCCCGCGACGCCGTCGAGGAAGTGTTCGAATTCGTTCAGGACGACTGCGCCCTGGACATCGAGCCCTGGCGCGCCGACGAGGACGATGGCGGTGG
>JADFZP010000366.1 GCA_015232485.1 Alphaproteobacteria bacterium | reverse complement strand
CAGCTTGATCAGCGCCTCGACCCAGCGGTCGCGCACCAAGGGGTCGCGGGCCTGCTGCGCCACCCAGTCGAGCAGCCGCGGCAGGTCGGCCAGCGCGTCGGCCCCGGCGGCGATCTGGCGCCCGAACGACTGGGTGCGATCCGAGATCAGGTCCAGCAAATCCTGGCCCAGGCCGTCCTGGGCCTCCTGGGCGCGCTGGGCGGCGATCAGGCCGCGCAACTGGCCGACCAGTTGCGCGCGGCCCTTCTGGTCCTCGATGGTCGAGACCAGCCGTTCCAACTCGTCGACTTCGACCGATTGCGGGGAGGTGTCCTGGGCAAGGGCGGGCGCCGACCCCAAAACCAGGAAGACCACGGCCAGGATCGCGGCGAGACAGGGTTTCATGCTTGCGTTATAACCACCCGTTCCTTAACGGATCAAGCCACGAGGGTCGATCATGCCCGTCACCATCTACCACAACCCACACTGCGGCAAGTCGCGCGAGGCGTTGCGGCTCCTGGTCGAACGGGGGGTCTCGCCGACGGTGGTCGAGTATCTGAAGTCTCCCCCCGACGCCGCCGAACTGGCCCGCGTGGTGGCGCTGATGGGTGTGCGCCCCCAAGCCATCCTGCGCGCCAAGGAGGCGAAGGCGGCCGGCATCGACCCAGACGCGCCCGACGAGATCCTGCTGGCCGCGATGGTCGCCCATCCCGAGGTGATCGAACGCCCGATCGTCGTCACCGAGAACAAGGCGGCGCTCGGCCGCCCGCCCGAGCGGGTGCTGGAGATTTTGTGATGCGGCGAGGGGCCGACATGGCCCATCGCCGCAAAGCCGCCATTGAGGCGGCGGCCAAGGGCGCCGGGGCGCCCGCTTAGGCTGAGGGGCTGATGAGGCGAGCCAATCCATTGGCTCGCCGGTATGAACCTAATCCCGCCAAAAGGCGGGCACGAACAGCACCAGCACGGTGAACATCTCCAGCCGGCCCAGCAGCATGCCGGCCGACAGCAGCCATTTCGCCGCCGCGGGAAGGGCGGCGTAGTCGCCGGTCGGGCCGATCGCCGCGGTCAGCCCCGGCCCGACATTCGAGACCGCCGAGGCGGCGGCCGACATCGCGGTCATGAAATCCAGCCCCAGCATGCCCAGCAGCATGGCCAGCACCGCGAAGGTCAGCATGTAGACGAACAGGAAGCCCATCACCGAATCGATCACGCCCTCGCTGATCGGCTTGCCGTTGTAATTGGCGATCATCACGGCATGGGGGCGCAGCAGGCGCGCCGCCTGGACGCGGGCGTTGGCGAACAGCACCTGGAAGCGGAACACCTTGATGCCCGCCGCCGTCGAGCCGGCGCAGCCGCCGATGAAGGTCAGGAAGAACAGGATGGCCAGCGGCAGTCCCGACCAGGTCGTGTAGTCCAGGGTGAAGAAGCCGCAGCCGGTCATGAACGAGGCGACCGTGAAGGCGCCGTGGCGCAGCGCGTCCAGCGGGTCCATCCCCAAGGACGCCCACAGCCACCCGCCGATGGTCAGGGACGAAAGCCCAAGCAGCGACAGGTACCAGCGTAGCTGGTCGTCGCGCAGCACGCGGCGCAGCTTGCCTTGCAGCAAGGGCACGACCAGAAGGAACGGCATGCCGCCGACCACCATGCCGGCGGTCACCAATGTCTCGGCCAGCGGGTTGTCGAAATGGGCGATCGAGGCCTCGTGGGTCGAGAACCCGCCCGTCGAGATGGTGGTCATGGCGTGGACGATCGCGTCGAAGCCGCCCAACCCGGCGACGCCCAGGCTCAAGGCGAGAACGGCGGTCAGCAAGACGTAGACCAGGGCGATGGTGCCGGTCACCCGCGCGGCGCGCGGCATGGCGCGCTCGTGGGTCTCGCCGGCCTCGACGCGGAACATCTGCATGCCGCCGATCTTCAACAGCGGCAGCACGGTCATCGCCATCACCACCACGCCCACCCCGCCCAGCCATTGCAGCAGGGCGCGCCACAGCAGAATGCCGGGCGGGGCGTCCTGGGGGGCGGCCAGCACCGACGAGCCGGTGGTGGTGATGCCGCTCATCGCCTCGAAGAAGGCGTCGGTGAAGGACAGGCCCATCGCCCCGAAGGCGAAGGGCAGGGCGGCGAAGGTGGCGGTGCCGACCCAACCCAGCGTGGTCAGCAGGAAGACCTCGCGAATGGCCACCTCGGGCCGCGCCATGCGGCTGCCCAGCAGAAGCGCCAGGCCGACGAACAGCGTCAGCGCCGAAGAGGCGGCGAACACCATCCAGTCGGGATGGCCGATCAGCAGGTCGACGGCGGCCGGCAGGCTCATGGCGAGGGCGAGCGTCACCAGCAGAAGCCCCACCACCATCAGCACCGGACGGGAGTCGACCATCCGTCAGCTCCGCCAGAACGACGGCAGGAACAAGACGATGACGGTCAACAGCTCCAGACGCCCCAAAAGCATGCCGAACGACAAAAGCCATTTCGCCGAGTCGGGCAGCGGCTCGAAATTGCCGGCCGGGCCGATGATCGGGCCCAGGCCGGGGCCGACATTGCTGATCGCGGTGGCCGCGCCGGTCAGCGCCGTCACGACGTCCAGCCCGACCATGGTCAGCGCCAGGGCCAGGGCGGCGAAGCAGACGAAGTAAAGCACCACGAAGCTCGACACCGACCGCACCACGACATCCGAAATGTTTTGCTTGTTGAAGTCGATGACGAAGACGCCGTGGGGATGCAGCAGCCGCTTCAGATGCACGCCGGCCATGGCGAACAGCACCTGGAAGCGGAACACCTTGATGCCGCCCGAGGTCGATCCGGTGCAGCCGCCGATGAAGGTCAGGATGAAGAAGGTGACTTGGGCGAATCCGCCCCAGGTCGAATAATCGGCCGCCGCGAAGCCGGTGGTGGTCACCACCGAGATCACGCTGAAGGTGGCGTGCCGCACCGCCTGATGCGCCGACACGTCCGAGACGGCCCAGTACCACAACGCCACCGCGGCCGAGAAGAACAACACGAAGGTGACGTACCAGCCGACTTGGCTGTCATACAGCAGCGCCCAGCGATTGTGTTTCCATGGCGTGATGAACAGCACGAAGGTGGTGCCGCCGATCGCCATGAAGACGGTGACGATCCATTCGATCGTCGGGCTTTCAAAATGACCGATCGAGCCGTCGGAGGTCGAGAAGCCGCCGGTCGACAGCGTCGCCATGGCGTGGCAGACCGCCTCGAACGCCGACATGCCCGCCAGCCACAGCGCGATGGCGCAGACCACGGTCAGCACAAGGTAGACCACCAGGATGGCGCTGGCGATCTGCGAGACGCGCGGCTTGACCTTCTCGGTCTTGTCCGAGGACTCCATCCGAAAAAGCTGCATGCCGCCGATCCGCAGCATGGGCAGCAGCGCCACCGCCATCACGATGATGCCGATGCCGCCCAGCCAATGCAGGATGGCCCGCCACAACAAGATGCCGTAGGGCTTGGAATCCAGCCCGACGATCACCGTCGAGCCGGTGGTGGTCAGCCCCGACATCGCTTCGAAGTAGCTGTCGGCCAGCGACATCTCGAGGTTCGAGAACACGAAGGGCAGGGCGCCCGCCGCCGCCGCGCCCACCCAGGCGCTGGTGGTGAACAAAAAGGCTTGGCGCGTGGTCAGGTTCAGCTTGCCGCGCGGGCGGTTGCCGAACATCAAGACGAAGCCGGCGAAGCCGGTCACCATCCCCGAGGCCAGGAAGACCTGCCAATCCAGATCCTGGAGCACGAAGTCCACGACAGCGGGCACGCCCATCGCCGCGGCAAGCACAAGAAACACCAGGCCATTGATGAACAGGACCGGACGAACGTCGATCAAGAACGGGACACTCCGGCTATGCCAGGCCGACTATTGTCCCCAAAGGAGCGATCTGTCCAGACCGAAAGGCGCCCTGCGCCGCCCTAATACGACCCTTCGTTCCAAGGCTGTTCCCGCGGAGCCGCGTGGATGGCCGGATCAAGTCCGGCCATGACGAGTGGAGAGGAGTTCGGCACCGCCTTTCGCCGTC
>JADFZP010000365.1 GCA_015232485.1 Alphaproteobacteria bacterium | reverse complement strand
CGGAATTACGGTGCCAGTGCACTCAAATTAAACGACCGCTTCCGACCGGTCGCCGCCGAAGCTCATGGCCGGCAGCACCAACGCACGGAAAAACCACGCGGAGCCCAAGCCCGCGCCGCTTCGGATCAGCGAACAGATTCCAGCCGATTCCCGGGAAGCCCGTGTCAGCTCCAACACATGGAAACCCGCGCGGAACCTCGCGAATCCAAGCCCGCGCCATGCCGTAAAACCAATCTTTCCGGAAAGCCTGGCGTCCCCTACGGGAGACGACATTTCGGCCAGGAAAGGCGCAGGAATCCTTGGGTTCGGCGATGCCGGAACGGGGGATTTGTACCACCCTTGTGGACTGGCTGGCAAGATCCGCGCATGCGTCCGCCGACCGGCGAAGCGCCCTATCCGAGGCCTGATCGCGACTGCGGCTGAACTCCCCGCTCCGAGAACCAACCGCGCTCTTCGTCTGCCGCGTGGCTTCGAGGGAGTGGCTGACCGATTCGCCTACAAATAAATTCCATCTCGGAAAAAACCCGCTTGGGCCGCAGCGACACTCGAAACGGCGTCCTGGGCCAATCCTTCGCCTGCGCGTTTCCAAGTGAACCGCGTCGATCTGATTCATTCGTTCCAAAAACGCGGCGTATGTCGCATTTTGCTATTAACGATGCTCTGAAAATCGATCATATTCTCCCAATCACAAGATCGCCGCCTGATGTTTCGCGTGATCGCATCATAGGCGGCCAAGTGAGGGGACCCTACGAGAAATGGAAAGCATCCACGACAAGCTGGAGAAGGTGCGCAAGCCGCGCGTCCATATTCGTTTTGATGTCGAGACAGAAGGTGCGGAGCAGACCAACGATCTGCCCTTCGTGGTCGGTGTGATGGGGGATTTCTCGGGGCATCCCGATCCTTCCGAGCCGCCCAAGCCGCTCAAGGACCGGAAGTTCATCCAGATCGACCTGGACAACTTCGACGAGGTCATGGCGCGGATCAAGCCGCGACTGGATCTCAAGGTTGAGAACACCTTGGGCGAAGACGGCAGCCTGATGCCTGTGGCGCTCCGTTTCTCGTCGATGAGCGACTTCGAACCAGGCGCGGTGGTTCAGCAGGTCCCCGCGCTGAAGCAGTTGCTTCAGACTCGCGACCAGCTCCGCGATCTACTGTCCAAGGCCGACCGTTCGGAAAACCTGGAGACGCTGCTTGAGCGCATTCTCCAGAATGACGGCGAGCTGAAAAAACTGGCCGGCGCCCTGTCGACCACCGAAGGAAAGGACGGCGGGAAATGAGCGAAACCGAGCTTCAAACGGCCGCGGCAAGCCAATCCCTGGACGACGTCGGGTTCGACTTGCTCGAACAGGCGGTCTCGGCGACCAAGCAGACTCCGCGCGACGAGGCCGAAGAGCTGATGCGCACTCTGGTTCGGGCCGCCACCAGCGGCACGGTGACCTTCAGTCGCAACTTGACCGTGACTTTGAACCAAGCCATCGCCGCGCTCGACGCCAAGCTGTCGCGGCAACTGGCGGCGATCATGCACGATCCCGAGTTCCTGAAGCTGGAGGGAACTTGGCGAGGTCTGCATTATCTCGCGGCCAACACGCCGTCGTCCAACGACCTGAAGATTCGTGTGCTCAATGTGCCGAAGACGATGCTCGCCAAGGACTTGACCAAGGCGACCGCCTTCGATCAAAGCAATTTCTTCAAGGCGATCTACGAAAACGAGTTCGGCACGGCGGGCGGCGCTCCCTATGGCCTGCTGGTCGGCGATTACGAGTTCACCAACCATCCCGACGACATCCAACTGCTGCGCGACGTGTCGCAGGTCGCCGCGGCATCGTTCGCCCCGTTCATCGCCGGAGCCAGTCCCAAACTGTTCGGCTTCGACGATTATCGTGAGTTGAGCAAGCCAACCGATCTGGCCAAGACCTTCGAGTCGAACGAATTCGCCAAGTGGCGCAGCTTCCGCGAGACCGAGGACGCCCGCTTCGTCACGCTGGCGATGCCGCGAGTTCTCGCGCGCCTGCCCTACGGCGCGGAAACGAAACCGATCGAGGAATTCGGGTACGAAGAGGCGCCCAGCGACGCGGCCGGCAACGCCAAGCCGATGGGCCACGACGAGTACTGCTGGATGAACGCGTCCTTCGTCATGGCGTCGCGCATCACCAACGCCTTCGGAGAGTACGGCTGGGGCACGGCGATCCGTGGCGCGGAAAATGGGGGAAAGGTGGAAAACCTCCCGACCCACAACTTCACCAGCGACGACGGCGATTTGGACACGAAGTGCCCGACCGAGATCGCCATCACCGATCGCCGCGAATCGGAACTAAGCAAGCTGGGATTCCTTCCCCTGTGCCATTACAAGAATACGGACTATGCCGTCTTCTTTGGTGCGCAGACGACGCAGAAGCCAAAGAAGTATGATAGTCCGGCCGCCACGGAAAACGCGGCGATCTCGGCCCGTCTGCCCTATTTGCTGGCCACGTCACGCTTCGCCCACTACCTGAAGGTGATGGCGCGAGACAAGATTGGCTCGTTCCTCGAGGTGGAAGACGCCGAGCGGTGGTTGAACCGCTGGATCAGCAACTACGTCAACGCCAACGACAAAGCCAGCGCCGAAACCAAGGCTCGCTATCCCCTGCGTGAGGCGAAGGTCGAAGTGAAGGAGGTGCCGGGGCAGCCCGGCGTTTACAACGCGGTCGCATATATGCGGCCGTGGCTGCAAATGGAGGAACTGACGACCTCGCTTCGCATGGTGGCGCGGATTCCCAAAAAGGCTTGAGATGGGAGAACCCAGCCGTTGCGGAAGGGCGGGCGCGATGTCGACCGCCCTTCCCGACCTGACGGGAAGGATCGGCGCCCTTATCGCGGCCATCGACCGGGCGGTTGCGCGTCAGTTGGACGCCATCCTGCACGATGCGTCCTTCAGGCGAGTGGAAGCGGCGTGGCGCGGCTTGCATGCGTTGGCGCACGCCGGCGCGGACATGCGGGAGGTGAAACTGCGCCTTCTGCCGGTCACCTGGGCCGAACTGGCCCGCGACTTCGACCGGGCGGCCGATTTCGAGTCCAGCAGCACCTTTCGCAAGATCTACACCGATGAGTTCGGCACCCCGGGCGGCGAGCCGTTTGGACTGCTGGTAGTCGACCACGAGGTGGGACATCGCGCCACACCCGAGCACCCACAAGACGACATCGCGGTGCTGAGGGGCTTGGCGCAGGTGGCGGCGGCGGCCTTCGCTCCCGTCCTTGTCGGCACGCGGCCCGCCCTTTTTGGACTTGATGAACATTCGGAACTCTCCCTGCCGATCGACCTGGCGGCACTCTTCCGGCAGTCCGAATACGGTCCCTGGCGCAGCTTTCAGCAGTCGGACGAGGCCCGCTTCGTGGGCATCGTCCTGCCCCGCGTGCTGCTTCGCGAGCCGCATCGCTGGGAGACGGCCCGCGCTCCGACATTCCCCTACGACGAAGATCCGGCGAGCGCGGCCGGTGGCCTGTGGGGGAATGCCGCCTTCGCCTTTGCCCGCGTGGCGATGCGGGCCTTCGCGGACCATGGCTGGTTCGCCGACATCCGGGGCACCCTTCCCGATGTGCTGGGAGGCGGCTTGGTCACCGACCTGCCCCAGTCCGGCTTCGCGACGGACGCCCCCCGGGTCGCCGGACGTTTCGCGACCGAGGTCGCCTTTCCCGAGCGCCAGGAACGCGAGTTGAGCGAACTTGGATTCATGCCGCTCGCGGCCATCCGCATGACACGATTCGCCGCCTTTCATTTTACGCAGTCGGCCGGCCTGTCGGCCCGCTTCGACACGCCCGAGGCGACCATGAGCGCCCGCCTCTCGTCGATGCTTCAGTATGTGCTGTCCGTCTCGCGGTTCGCCCATTACATCAAGGTCATGGGCCGCGATCGGGTGGGTTCCTACACCTCCGCGGACCAATGTGAACTCGCGGTCCAGCGTTGGCTGAACGCCCACACGTCCGGCAACGACGACGCGTCGCCCGAGACCAAGGCCCGCTATC
>JADFZP010000364.1:422-4004 GCA_015232485.1 Alphaproteobacteria bacterium | reverse complement strand
ATGTTGTCTACACGGCGCTCGATCCCGACGCGCCCGCCACCATGTCACGGACGGTGATCGAGGAAGTGATTCGCGGCGAGATCGGTTTTGACGGCGAGCTGGTCTCGGACGATCTGTCGATGAAGGCGCTGTCCGGCGACTTCGCCGAGCGCACCCGGCGCGCCCTGGCGGCCGGCTGCGATCTGGTGCTCCACTGCAACGGCCGCATGGACGAGATGACGGCGGTTCTGAACGCCGCCGCGCCGCCCACCGACGCCGCCCTGGACCGTTTGGCGCGGGCGGCTTCCCGCAAAGGCCGGCCGGCCGGGTTCGACGCCCATGCCGCGCTGGCGCGCCTGGGGAGCCTGCTCGCATGAACGGCCTCGACGGCATTCTGCACGCCGTCTCGGTCTGGGCGTTGCCGCTGTTGTTGGCGATCACCCTGCACGAGGCGGCGCATGGCTTCGTGGCTTGGTTGCTGGGCGACGACACGGCATTGCGCCTGGGGCGGGTCTCGGCCAATCCGCTGCGTCACGTCGACCCGGTGGGCACGGTGGTCTTGCCCGGCGTTCTGCTGCTGACCGGCTCGCCGATGATGTTCGGCTGGGCCAAGCCGGTGCCGGTCGATTTCGGGCGACTTCGCCGCCCGCGCCGCGACATGGTGCTGGTGGCGCTGGCCGGGCCGGGGACCAATCTCGTGCTGGCCCTGATCTCGGCGGCGCTGATCCATGTGGCGGTGATGCTGCCCGGCGACATGCAGGAATTCGCGGGCGACAACCTGATCAACTCGATGCGCATCAATCTGGTGCTGGCGGTCTTCAACATGCTGCCGCTGCCGCCGCTCGACGGCGGGCGGGTGGCGGTGGGACTGCTGCCCGACGCGCTGGCCCGGCCGCTCGCCCAATTGGAGCGCTTTGGCATGATGATCCTGCTGGGCGCCCTGATGCTGTTGCCGATGATCGGCCTGGACGTGTTCCCCTGGCTGATCGGCCGGCCGGTGTACCACCTGACCACGCTGGTCCTCATGGTCGCCGGGCTGACCTGAGATGGAGTCCTTCGAGGACGAACCGCCCGAGGCTCGGCTGGTGGTCGACCTCGACGGCTTCGAGGGGCCGATCGACGTGCTGCTCTCCCTTGCCCGCGAGCAGAAGGTCGATCTGACCCGCATCTCGGTGCTGGCGCTGGCCGACCAGTACTTGGCCTTCGTGGCGCGGCTGCGGCACGAGCATCTCGAGATCGCCGCCGACTACTTGGTGATGGCCGCTTGGCTGGCCTATCTGAAATCGCGCCTGCTGCTGCCCGATCCTCCGGCCGGCGAGGACGAGCCGACGGGCGCGGAACTGGCCGAGGCGCTGCGCCTCCAATTGCTGCGCCTCGAAGCCATGCAGAAGGCCGGCGCCACCCTGATGGCCTTGCCCCGGCTGGGCCGCGAGGTGTTCGCGCGCGGCGCCCCCGAAGGCGTCGAGCAGGTCTCGCGGCCGGTGTGGGACGTGCGGCTCTACGATCTGCTCAAGGCCTATGCCGATCATCGCCGCAAGCATTCGGTCACCACCCTGCATATCGAGGCGCCCGACCTTTATTCGGTCGACGACGCCATCGCCCGGCTGACCCGGCTGCTCGGCCGAAGCCCCGGCTGGTCGGTGCTGCGCACCTTCCTGCCCGACGATTTGGCGCCCGGCTTGGTGCGGCGCTCGGCGTTGGCCTCGCATTTCGTGGCGGCGCTGGAACTGGCGCGCCAGGGCCGCTTGGTCCTGCGCCAGGACGGCGGCCCGTTCTCGGACATCCATGTGAGGGCCAATTGAGCGAGGCCGAGGCGCTCCGCCTGATCGAGGCGCTGCTGTTCGCCGCCGCCGAACCGCTGAGCGACGCCGCCTTGTCCGAGCGCCTGCCCGAAGGGTGCGACTTGGCGCCGCTGATCGCGCGCCTGCAAGCCGACTACGCCGGCCGCGGCATCGTGCTGGTCCGGCGCGGCGAGGGCTGGGCGTTCCGCACCGCTCCCGATCTGGCCGGCCGCCTGCGCATCGAGATGCCCGCCCAGCGCCGCCTGTCGCGCGCCGCCGTCGAGACGCTGTCGATCATCGCCTATCACCAGCCCGCCACCCGCGCCGAGGTCGAGCAAATCCGCGGCGTCGCCCTGTCGAAGGGCACCCTCGACGTGCTGTTCGAAGCCGGCTGGGTCCGCCCCAAAGGCCGCCGCCGCACGCCGGGCCGCCCGGTGACCTGGGTCACCACCCCGGCCTTCCTCGACCATTTCGGCCTGGAAAGCCTGGACGACCTGCCCGGCATCGAAGACCTGAAGGCGGCCGGGCTGCTCGATTCCCGGCCCCAAGCCGGCTCGTACTCCAACCGCGCCACCGAGGAAACCCCCTACGACACCGACGAACCGGCCGAGCCGCTGTTGCCGGTGGGGGAGTGATTGACAACGCATGCGGGCGGTATACATTGTATACCAGTCATCCGGCCGTGGAGATGCGGAAATGAAGACCCAGGTCGCGCTTCGCCTCGAAGACAGCATCGTCGAGAGCGCCCGCCGTGAGGCCGAGCGTCAAAACCGCTCGCTGGCCAACCTCGTCGAAACCGCCCTTTGCGAGATACTGGTCTCGGCCAACGGCGAAGTCCCAGTGCTGTCGCTGCTCGACCACGATGATTTGGCGGGCGCGGTGGCCGTTGACGACAACGGCGACGTCGACGATCAAGAGACCGGGCGCCTGCAACATCTCGTCGCCATCGCCCGTGAGGAGCGGGGCGGATGAAATGTCGGCGCGGCACGTTCGTCGACGCTTGGTTCCCGTTCGCCGAGCGCCCGACCGTGCCCGCTCCGATGCGCCACATCGTCTATGTCCAGACGATGGTCCGCCTCAGGAATGGTGACCTCAGGGCGCTGGTCATGCTGACGACCACGTCTCCGAGAATGATAGACGCCATTCCCCCAGGGCTCGGCATCTCCATCTCCCCGGACGCTTCGTCGAGATTGGGAATGCGTAGCGGTTTCACCATCGACGTTCACCGCTTGGCGTTGTTGCCACCGGAACCGGAATGGTTTCCCGACATCGAAAGGGACGGCTTCATCGTCGCTCACGCCGATCCGCACCTTCGCGATTCGATTACGCGACGCTACGACGAGATGAAGCGCCGTTTCCCGAATCCCGCTTTGCTGCTGGGACCAGCGATGTAAACCCGACCCCGACCCCATTGCCGTTGAGACTAAATTGCACTATGGTCGCCTTACTCTCACCTGGAGTAAGGTCATGTCCGCGTCCGCCGTCACCCAAGTTTGCGTGGTTCGCCAGCACCGCCGGCTGCCCGGCGGGTGGACGCTGGCCGCGCTGATCGTGGCGGCGCTGGTCGCGGCTCCGGTCGTGGTGGTGGGGGCGCACATGCTGACGCCGGGCGGCGAGGTGTGGGCGCATCTGGCCTCGACCGTGCTGCCGTCCTATGTGGCGAACTCGCTTCTGCTGATGGTGGGCGTCGGGACGGGGGTGGTGGTGATCGGGGTGGGCACCGCCTGGCTGGTGACCATGTGCCGCTTTCCCGGAGTCTCGGTGTTCGAGTGGGCGCTGCTGCTGCCGCTGGCGGTGCCGGCCTATGTGATCGCCTACACCT
>JADFZP010000364.1:0-373 GCA_015232485.1 Alphaproteobacteria bacterium | reverse complement strand
TTCCGCCGGTGCGCTCGCTGGGCGGCGCGGTGTCCATGCTGACGTTGGTGCTTTATCCTTATGTCTACATGCTGGCGCGGGCGGCGTTCCTTGAACAATCGGTCTGCGTGCTGGAGGCCAGTCGCACGCTGGGGCGGGGGCCGTGGCGCTCGTTCCTGGGGGTGGCGCTGCCGCTCGCCCGGCCGGCCATCGCGGCGGGCACCGCGCTGGCCTTGATGGAGGCGCTGAACGATTTCGGCACCGTCCATTACTTCGCGGTCGACACCTTCACCACCGGGATTTATCGGACCTGGCTGGGGCTGGGGCAGCCGGCGGTGGCGGCGCAGTTGGGCGCCGTGCTGATGCTGTTCGTGATGGTCCTGCTGCTGCTCGA
>JADFZP010000363.1 GCA_015232485.1 Alphaproteobacteria bacterium | reverse complement strand
GAAATGATCGATCCAGCAATATTCCGCTACCGGCCCCCACGCAAGCGGGCTTCGCGCTGGACGATGTAAAGGGTGCTGGCGGCGATCACCAGGGCGCCGGCCACCGTCCAGGCGTCGGGCAGTTCGCCAAACAGCATCCAGCCGATCAGGCCGGCGAACAACAGCGCGGTGTAGTCGACCGGCGTCACCACGGTCGCCTCGGCCAAGGCGTAGGCGCGCACCATCATGTATTGGGCCGCCCCGCCCAAGACGCCCATCGCCAGCAGCATCGACCACTCCAGCGGCGACGGCGTCCGCCAGATCAGGGCGGCGGGCAGGGCGGTGGCCAGCGTGCCGATCAGGCCGAAGATCAACACGATGTTGGCGGTGTTTTCGGTGCCGGTCATCCGCTTGATGGTGGTCATCGCCCCCGACATGAACAGCGCGGCGGCGACCGCCGAAAGCGCGTCGGGGCCCAGGGCGCCCGGCCGAAGGGTCAGCAGCACGCCCACGAAGCCGAAGGCGGTGGCCAGCCAGCGCCGCCAGCCGGCCCGCTCGGCCAGAAACACGGCGGCCAGCACGATCATGAACAGCGGCTTGGCGTAGAAGATCGCCACGGCGGTGGCCAGCGGCAGATGGGTCAGCGCGTAGAAGGTGGTGACCATCGCCGCGACCCCCAGCATGCCGCGCAGCAGATGCATGCCCGGCCTGCGCATGACGAAGGCGGCGCGCCGCTCGCGCAGCATGAACGGCACCATCGGCAGCAGGCCGAACAGGCTGCGGAAGAAGACGATCTCCAGGAAGTGCAGGTCCGAGCCCAGCGCCTTGACCAGCGCCTGCATGCCGGAAAACGTGGCGGCGGCGGCCAGCATCCACAGCGCGCCCCTCACATTCGGCGAAGTCGGCCCCATCAGCATCTTTGCCGCGGCGCGTTCGATGCGCTAGACCAGGGGGGAGAAGAATAAGGGAGATGCGTCATGTCCAAACTGCTGTGGCAGCCTTCCAGCGAACGGATCGAACGGGCGAACATGACCGCCTTCATGCGCCGGGTGGGGGTGGTCAGCGACTATGACGCCCTGTGGCGCTGGTCGGTTGAACGGCCCGACCTGTTCTGGCGGGCGGTGTGGGACGAGTCCGGCGTGATCGGCGAACCGGGCGCCACAGTGGTCACAGACGTCGACCGGATGCCCGGCGCCCAGTTCTTTCCCGAGGCGCGGCTCAATTTCGCCGAGAACTTGCTGCGCCGCCGCGACCAAGGGGACGCCATCGTCTTCTGGGGTGAGGACCGTGTCAAGCGGCGCCTCTCGCATGCCGGCCTTTACGAGGCGGTGTCCCGACTGGCCCAAGCCTTGAAAGCGGCGGGCGTCAAGGCGGGCGACCGGGTGGCCGGCTACATGCCCAACATGCCCGAGTCGGTGATCGCCATGCTGGCGGCGTCCAGCCTGGGCGCCATCTGGTCCTCGGCCTCGCCGGATTTCGGCGTGCAAGGCGTGCTCGACCGCTTCGGCCAGATCGAGCCCACCGTGCTGTTCTCGGCCGACGGCTATTTCTACAACGGCAAGAGCCACGACTGCTTGGCCAAGCTGGCCGAGATCGCCCGCGCCATCCCCTCGCTACGCCGCGTCGTGGTGGTGCCCTATGTCGGCGAGTCGGCCGATCTGTCGGCGATTCCCGGCGCGGTCGCCCTGGGCGACTTCATCCAGCCCTTCGCGGCGGGCGAGATCGACTTCGCGCGCCTGCCCTTCGCCCATCCGCTGTACATCATGTTCTCGTCGGGCACCACCGGCGTGCCGAAATGCATCGTCCACGGCCAGGGCGGAACGCTGCTCCAGCAGGTCAAGGAGCACCGGCTGCATTGCGACGTCAAAGACGGCGACCGCGTCTTCTACTTCACCACCTGCGGCTGGATGATGTGGAACTGGCTGGTCGCGGGGCTGGCCGCCAACGCCACGCTGATGCTGTATGACGGCGCGCCGGGGCATCTGGGCGGGCGCATCCTGTTCGACTTCGCCGACGCCGAGAAGATCACGCTGTTCGGCACCTCGGCCAAGTGGATCGACGCCATCGCCAAGATGGGGCTCGAGCCGAAGGCCACCCATGACCTGGGCAGCATCCGGCTGATCACCTCGACCGGCTCGGTGCTGGCGCCCGAGGGCTTCGACTACGTCTATGAGAAGATCAAGGCCGACGTGCAATTGTCGTCGATCTCGGGCGGCACCGACATCGTGTCGTGCTTCATGCTGGGCAACCCGCTGGCCCCGGTGTGGCGCGGCGAGATCCAGGCGCGCGGCCTGGGCATGCGGGTCGAGGTGTTCGACGAGACCGGCCACGCGGTCCAGGGGCGGAAGGGCGAACTGGTCTGCACGCGCGGTTTTCCCTCGATGCCGGTGGGCTTTTGGAACGATCCCGACGGCTCGAAGTATCACCGCGCCTATTTCGAGCGCTTCCCCGGCGTGTGGACGCATGGCGACTGGGTCGAACTGACCGAGCGCGGCACCCTGATCATCTATGGCCGCTCGGACGCCACCTTGAATCCCGGCGGCGTGCGCATCGGCACCGCCGAGATCTACCGTCAGGTGGAACAACTCGACGAGGTGATGGAAAGCCTGGTGATCGGCCAGGACTGGGACCATGACGTGCGGGTCGTGCTGTTCGTCCGCCTGCGCCCCGGCGTGGTTCTGGACGAGGCGCTGGAGAAGCGGATCAAGGCCAAGGTCCGCGAGAACACCACGCCGCGCCACGTTCCGGCGCGCATCGTGCAGGTCGATGACATACCGCGCACCAAGTCGGGTAAGATCGTCGAGTTGGCGGTGCGCGACGTGGTGCATGGCCGCGACGTCAAGAACCGCGAGGCCCTGTCCAATCCCGAGGCGCTGGAACTTTATCGCGATCTGCCCGAATTGCGGGGCTGACTGGCCGCTCCGCCGATCTTGTCCCGGTCGGGCGACCACATTAGGTAGAGGGTGCCCTGGATCGTCACCCCCGCGAAAGCGGGGGTCCATGCGGCGGCACGATGGATTCCCGCTTTTCGCGGGAATGACGATGGAAAATGGAGACGGTTTGGACGATGCCGAGGCTCGCGGCCCTGGTTGCGGTATTGATGATGGTCTCGCCGGCCGTCCGGGCGGCCGGGCTCGAGCCGGGCGGTCTCGCCTTGCGCCTGCTGGACTCGCCCGACACCCGACGCTTCGACGTCTCGCCGCTCGCCGCCCTGTCATTCGGGCCGGTGGTCGGCGAGTCGTTCCAGCCCTTCGGCGACCGGCTGGCGGTGGGTGGGTTCGTTCGGATGAACTTCGCGTCCTGGTCGGTGGGCGCAGCGATCAACCGCTTCGACGAGCGGCCCGGCGCCGAGTTGGAGATCGGCCTGGAGGACGGCGAAACCGAATACCTGCTGCGCCTGGGCGCCGACTGGTCGGGCGAGTCGTCCATGGACGCCGCCGAGGCGTCCCTGGACGACGGCATCGACCTCAGCCTGACCATCAACCACGCCCTGTCCCCCGACATCTTCGTGGGCGGCATGGCCGGCGCCGGCCGCGACCGAACCAGCGGCGACGAGCCCGGCCGCTTCCGCTTTGGCGCCGGATTGGGGCTCAGATTCTGAGTTTGTCGAAAATCCTTAGTTTACCCTTCGGTGTGGCGGACCGCGGGTTGCAAGAGCCATTTCTGGCTCCGACGAGGCCGGATCAGATGGTGTTGGTAGATGTCCGCCTTCTCCAGCGTTCCGCGGGTGCCAAGGATCACCGTAGCCCACTGAAAAGGCCGCTTAACAGAGCGGCCTTTACCATCCGGGTCGTGCCTCGATCAGTATTTTGCCGCAAATCGCGGAGGGCGCCCTTTGGCGGCCGAGACCGCTTCGATCTCGCGCAGAAGCGCGCGTTTGCCATCCGTCCTCAGCGTGCCCGAGTTCAGGGGAACGTAGGCGTCACCAACTAGACCAAGTTGCGCCTTGCGCACCTCAATCTTCATGGCCTGGTCTGCGAGCGAGATATTCTTCATGCCAGCTTTTCAGATCATCCAGCGACAAGCTGTC
>JADFZP010000362.1 GCA_015232485.1 Alphaproteobacteria bacterium | reverse complement strand
CGGTGACCGGGGGCCGGCCATCCGAGAACGACACCGCGTAGCCGGTGGCGCCGTTCGGGGTCCAACTCAGGGTCGCGATCCCGGTGGCCGGGTTGGTGGCCACGGTCAGGCCCGTCGGCCGGGCCGGCAGCGCGACGGATGGTCCGGCCGGCCCCACCACCGGGCCGACACGGATGCGCCCGGCGAGGCTCCATCCATCCGCCGGAGCTTGTCCGAGCGCCGCGATACCGCCCGTGGGGCCGGCCGGAAACACCGTCGTCGCGCCGTCGCGGTTGGTGACCAGCAGATCGAATCCCACCAGGCCGGCGGCGGCCGGGGGCTGCGGGGGAACCGTCCAGGTCACCCGCAAGGCTCCCGCGTCGCAGGTCACGCCGGTGATCGTCGGGGCGCCGGCCGGCAGCGTCGTTCCCGCCAGGGTCGGCCCGATCGAGAACGGACTCTGGAACGCTCCGTTCCAGCTTGGATCGATGGGCGTCACGGCTTGCAGATACAGGCTGACGCCCGAGGTGGCGGACGCGGCGTATCTGGAATCGATGGTCAGGTCGCCGCTCGACCCGACCAGTCCCTTCCATCCGATCGACGCGTTCCCGGCGAACAGGTTGACGTTGACGCCGGCCGGCGTCAGGGCGGCGGCGCCGAAGTCCCATGCCATCGACAGCGTCAAGCCGTTCAGGGTCGCGGCTTGGAGTGTGGCGACCGACGAGACCACCGGCGCCGTGGCGATGATCCCGTTGGTCCAATCGACGTTGCGCGGATCGGTGTTCGCGGCCACCCACTGCGCCTCGACCCAACAGGACGACGTCGCCGAAAGCGGCGCCGTGGGAAACACGGTCAGTTGCTGGGGCGTGCCGCTCGACGCGACCGCCACGCCCAGGGTGTCGGAGCCGCTACGCAACCGGATCGCCAGGACATTGCCGGCCTGCGTCGAATCGGTGTTGACCCGCACCTCGACTCCGGTGCTCACGCCGGCTGGAAACATGGGCGACCAGGGGGACAGGTACTGGACCCAACTGAAAACCGGGGCGCTCATCGTGTGCGTCTCCGGTCAGGCGTCGATGTCGGCGACGGCGCTCGCGAAATCGGTCGCCAGCGAGGGGGCGATCCGCGGCAGCATGTGCTCGACGTCGTGGGCGAGGCGCAGATGTTCCGCCATGGTGGCGCCGTGATCCGCGACCACTATGCCATTCGCGACGAAGGTGCGAACCGCGTCCGCGGAAAGTCCCGCCGCCAGGTCGGCCGCGTCGCCCAGCTTCAGATTGAAGAAGCTTCCCTCCCACTCGATGGGCTCGCAGCGCGCCACCCGCGCCGTGCCCGCCACCGTCGTCACCGCGTCGCCCGGCAGCAGCAGGCACAGTTGCCGCAACCCGTGGGGCGTCATGATCGCGTGCATGCCGGTTCCGACCAGACTCGCGCCATCGTCGGTGGTCAGGCGGTAGATGGCGGAAACGCCCGTATCGCCCGCGCGCGCCATGTGCCAGCCGCGGGTGGTGGCGTCCACCCCCAGGCTCGCCCCGTCGGCGGCGCCGGTGCGGACGCGGCGGCGATTGTTCATCTCCGCGATCGGCGCGGTGCCGCCATCGGCCAGCGTCACCAGGGTGTCGGCGGCGAGGCAGTGATCCCAGAACTGCAAGCCCTGGATGTAAGTGGCGGGAGGTTGGGTCTGGTTCGGGGTGTCGGTCGAGCAGATCGAGAACATCAGGGGACTGGTCGGAGAATCCACCGGAATGACGAACGTGAACACGAACCAGGCGTCGATCAGGCCGACCTGCGACATCGTTTGGTAGACCAATGACTGGGTCGTCGCGACGGCGGTATTGGTCGCGTCGTAGGGAAAGCTCCAGACGATGGTGTTCGAACCATCGGGGCTGATGGTGACTCCCGCGGCGACCCTCTCGGGGCTGGTGAACTCCGGATCGAGCGGGACCGCGACCGTGCCATTGGTGCCGGCGTGATAGACCGTCGTGGCGTAGCTGGCGCCCGGAATCGCCTGGCCGGGCGTTCCGATCGGTGCGTAGGGCAGCAGGGCGCTGCCGACGAAGGGAACGATCAGGTGGGGATTGCTGACGTCCACCGGCAAGGTATAGGCGTAGTCGGTGGATTTGGCGGTGTCTTGCGCGTCACGGCCGACCGCGATCATGACCTTGGCGTTCTTCGTGGAGACCGGCTGCGTGACCGTTGGAACGACTTCCTGGACCGTGGGATCGGCCTGGATGGTGGCGAGCGCGGTGTAGGTGACGCTTCCCGCCCGCGAGGCGGTGTAGGCCAGCGACAGAAGCGCCGTGCGGCCGCCGGCCGGCTTGCCCGCCAGGGCGACCGCCTGGATCGGAACGAAGCCCTTGCAGACGTCGCTGACGCTCGCGGTGGCCAGCGACGCGCCGTCATCCGGGTCCAGCAGGAACAGGACGCCGCCCGAGTACACTGGCTTCGAGGACACCGCGCACCACGTCGTCGCCCTGATCCGCCCCGCGCCGTCGATCAGGGCCAGAGACGACCCGGACTCGCCCACGGTCGCCCGCGAAAGGGCGGCGTGCAGGGCGGGATAGCGCTCGGGCGTGCGGTTGGCGGCGGCCAGCGCCGCCTCGATGCCGGCGCGATGCACCGGATCGGCCGGGTCGAGCGTGGTCGAACGGCCGTGCGGCAGGGCCGCGACCAGGGCGTGAAGGGCGGCGAGGTCCGAAGCGCACATGGGGTTCATCCTTCGCTGGGTTTGCGGATATCCGCGACGGCGCTGGCGAAATCGGTCGCAAGCGACGGGTCGATCCGCGTCAGCATGTGCTCGACGTCATGGGCCAGACGCTGGGCCTCGGCCACCACGGCGTGATAGTCCCCGACCACCACGCCGTTGGCCACGAAGGTGCCGACCGCGTCCGCCGCAAGACCCGCCGCCCGGTCGCCGTCGTTGCCGAGCTTCAGGTTGAAGAATTCCCCCTCCCAGTCGATCGACTCGCAACGCGTCACCAGCGCCGTGCCCGCCACCGTGGTCACCGCGTCGCCCGGCAGCAGCAGGCATAATTGCCGCAGTCCCTGGGGCGTCATGATCCCGTGCATGCCGGTGCCGACCAAGCTCGCGCCGTCGTCGGTGGTCAGGCGGTAGACCGCCGAAGCGCCCGTCTCGCCGCTCCGCGCCACGTGCCAGCCACGGGTGGTGGCTTCCACCCCCAGGCTCGCCCCGTCGGCGGCGCCGGTGCGCACGCGGCAGCCGTTGTCAAGAGCCGCGATCGGCGCCGTGCCGCCATCCGCCAGCGTCACCAGGGTGTCGGCGGCGAGGCAGTGCCACGAGAACTCGATGGGCTGGATGCAGTTGGTGCCGCATTGGGTCGGCTGGTACGGCGTGCCGCGGCTGTAGACGCTGAAGACGATCGGCGAGGTCGGGGCGTCGACCGGAATCTGGAACGTGAACCGGAAGTAGGTGATCCTTTGATTCACCTGCGACGCCTGATCGTAGACCAGGGATCCCGTGTTCTTGTAGTCCATCTTGTCGTAGGGAAAGTTCCAGACGATCGTCGCCGGGTCGCTGGCGCTGACGGTCACCCCCGCATTCAGCTTCGCCGAACCGGTATAGGTCGGATTGAGCGCGATCGTCGTGGTCGTGCCGCCCGCGACGTAATAAAGGCAGGAATCGTATTGGGCCCCCGGAATCGGTTGGCCGGGGACTCCATCCTTCACCGGCCAGGACTGCGTGGCCTGACCGGAGAAGGGAACGATCAGATAGGGGTTCAACTCGTCGCCGCCGGGCTCCGCATACCAATAGTCGGCGTCGGGGCTGGGTTTGGAAGGAACGCGGCCGACCGCGATCATGACGGCCGAATGCACCGCCGCGATCGGGTCGTCGACCACAACGGTGACTTCCTGGATCGACGGGCCGCCCTGAACCGTGGCGAGCGCGGTGTAGGTGACGTTTCCCGCCTGCGAGGCCGTGTAGGCCAGCGACAGAAGGGCCGTGCGGGCGTCGGCCGGCTCGGCCGTCGTGGCGGTCAGCGACAGGGGGACGAAACCCTCGCTGACGTCGCTA
>JADFZP010000361.1 GCA_015232485.1 Alphaproteobacteria bacterium | reverse complement strand
GCCGGCCGCAGCGCGACGCCACGGCGGTGGCGCTGCTGCGCCGGGCCGGGGCGGTGATCCTGGGCAAGACGGCGTGCACCGAATTCTCGGTCTACGGCCCCGGTCCGACCCGCAACCCGCACGATCCCCGGCGCACGCCGGGCGGCTCGTCCTCGGGATCGGCGGCGGCCGTCGCGGCCTTCATGGCGCCGCTGGCGCTGGCCACCCAGACCAACGGCTCGGTGATCCGGCCGGCCTCGTATTGCGGCGTGGTCGGCTACAAGCCGTCGTTCGGCCTGATCTCGCGCAGCGGGGTGCTGCGTCAATCGCGGCTGCTCGACCAGGTCGGCGTGATGGCCCGCACGGTCGAGGACGCCGCCTTGCTGGCCGAGGCGCTGATGGTCTACGACCCGCATGATCCCGACATGGTGCCGCGCTGGCGGCCCGATCTGGTGCGGGTCGGCACGCGCGAGCCGCCCCTGGCGCCGCGCTTCGCCTTCATCCGCACGCCGGCCTGGGAATGGGCCGCCGAGGGCACCGCCGACATCTTCGCGCAATTGGTCGCCGATCTGGGCGCGCAGGCCCACGAGGTGTCGCTGCCACCGGCCTTCGACACCGCCATTCCCCGCCACCGGGTGCTGATGGAATCCGACTTGGCCCGCTCCTACGCCCGCGACTACGAACGCGGCGCCGACCGCATGAGCCGCGAACTGGCCGGCATGATCGAGCGCGGCCGCGAGCACCGCGCCGTCGACTATGTCGACGCGGCCGAGGGCGTTCCGGCCCTTTACGCCCAGCTCGAAGAGGTGCTGGAATGGTACGACGCGATCATCACCCCGGCGGCGCCGGGCGAGGCGCCGCTCGGATTGGAAAGCACCGGCAATCCGGCCTTCTCGACCCTGTGGACGCTGCTTGGGCTGCCGGCGATCACCGTGCCCATCCTGAAGGGGCCGGCCGGCATGCCGGTGGGCGTGCAGGTGGTGGCGGGGCGGGGTGACGACGCGCGGCTGCTGCGCGCGGCGCGCTGGTTGATGCGCAGATAGGGCGCCTCATTCCTTGCGGCGAACGGCGCCAATCCAGTCGGCGAGCATCATGACCAAGGCCGCGAGAATGACCACCCACAGGGCCGGCTCGCCGATCCGCCAGGCCATGAAGCCCAGGAAGACGATGGCGACGAAGGCGGCGAGGGCACCGGCGACGATGGTCTGCATGGACCAAGGCTAACAGGACCGCGGGCGCCGGCAAACCGGCCGGAAGCGGTATGGGAAAAGGAGGACGGCATGGAGGTGGGGTTCATCGGGCTGGGCATCATGGGGCGGCCGATGGCCGGCCATCTCGCCAAGGCGGGGCACCGGCCGCATGTCGCGCGCCGCGCCAAGCCGGTGCCGCCCGAACTGAACGCGGTGGTCCACGAGACCGCCCGCGCGGTGGCCGAGGCCAGCGAGGTGGTGATCCTCATGCTGCCCGACACGCCCGATGTCGAGGCGGTGCTGTTCGGCCCGGATGGCGTGGCCGACGGACTGGCCGAAGGCAAGCTGGTCATCGACATGAGTTCGATCTCGCCCACCGCCACCCAGGCCTTCGCCGAGCGCATCGAGGCGCAAGGCTCGGGCTATGTCGACGCCCCGGTGTCCGGCGGCGAAGCGGGGGCCAAGGCGGCCAGCCTGACCATCATGGCCGGCGGCCCGCAGGTCCATTTCGACCGCGCCCGCCCGCTGTTCGAGGCGATGGGCCGTTCGATCACCCATATCGGCCCGCGCAACGGCGACGGCCAGGTGGCCAAGGTCGCCAATCAGATCGTCGTCGCCCTGACCATCGAGGCGGTGGCCGAGGCGCTGGTGTTCGCCGCCAAGGCCGGCGCCGACCCGCGCAAGGTCCGCGAGGCGCTGCTGGGCGGCTTCGCCGGCTCGAAGATCCTCGACGTCCATGGCCTGCGCATGATCGAGCGCAGCTTCGACCCCGGCTTCCGCGTCGCCCTGCACCAGAAGGACCTGAACATCGCCCTGCAAGCGGCCCGCGAGTTGAAGATGGCCCTGCCCAACACGGCGGCCACCCAGGAACTGTTCAACGTCTGCCGCGCCCTGGGCGGCGCCAACTGGGACCACTCGGCCCTGGTCCGCGCCATCGAGACCATGGCGGCGCACGAGGTGGGGTGAGGTGTGGCGTCGTGGCCGTCTAAACGTTATCATGGTGGTTGGAAAGCGAGGCGCAGATGGCTTATCCCGCGCAAGCATCGCCGCAGATGACCCTGGCCGAGTTCCTCGAATGGGAGGAGGCCCAGGAAGAACGCTGGGAACTGATCGACGGCCGAGCCCGCATGATGGCCGGCGGCTCCGTCGCGCACAACACCATCGTCGGCAACGTGTTCGGCGCGTGCAAGGCGGGCGTCAAGGCCCGGCCGGACTGCCGGGTGTTCGTCGACTCGATGAAGCTGCTGATGCCGTCGGGCTCGGTTGCCTATCCCGACGTGATGATCGCCTGCGGCACAATCGCGGCGACCGATCGCGCCGTCGAGCAGCCGCTGGTCCTGGTCGAGGTGGTCTCCCCGGCCACCGAGGCGCATGACCGCGGCGCCAAATGGCTGGCCTATCAAGGCATTCCCAGCCTCGCCCATTACGTTCTGGTGGCCCAGGACCGCATGCTGGTCGAGGTCTATCATCGGCTCGACGGCAATTGGCAATACCAGCGCCTGTCCGGTCCCGAGGCGATCCTGCGCCTCGACGCGGTTGGCATGGAACTGCCCCTCGCGACGATCTGGGACGGCGTTTAGGCGAACGCCAGCGGCACGGTGATCTTGAACACCGAGCCCCGCCCCGGCCGCGATTCGACGAAGACGTGGTGGTCAAGGGAATGGGCCAGCTTTTGTACGATCGACAGGCCGAGTCCCAGGCCCTCCGAGCGGTCGCGGCTGGAATTGCCGATCTGGTAGAATTCCTCCCAGATGTGGTCCAGTTGGTCGGCGGGGATGCCCTCGCCGGTGTCCCACACCTCGATCATCGCGTCAGAGCCGCGGCGTCGGCAGCCGATCAGCACGCCGCCGCGCGACGTGTAACGGATGGCGTTGGCCAGCAGGTTTCGCAGGATGCGTTCCAAAGCCTGAGGATCGCTGCGCACCACAAGCTCGGTCGGCCGCGTCAGCAGTTGAAGGCCTTTCTCGGCGGCGACCGGTAGGAATTCGCAGGATAGCGGACCCAGGAGTTGGCGGAGCGGGACGGGGCAGGGGGCGAGCTTGACCACGCCGGCGTCGATCCGCGCCACGTCGAGCAGCGAATGGACCAATTGCTCGGCATTGTCGAGCGACTGGTCTGCGCCATAAGCCGCGCGCGCGAGCGGGGTGCCGACGGTGCCCGACACCAGGACCTCGATATACAGGCGCAAGGCCTGCAGCGGTTGGCGCAGATCGTGGCTGGCCGCCGCGAAGAATCGCGAGCGCGCCGCGCTGGCCCGTTCCGCCTCCTTGCGGGCGGCCCGTTCGCCGACCCGTGCCTCCCGCAGCACGCGGGCCATTTCGACGTGCTCGCGGACGGAATGGTGCATCGCCCCGATGGCGCCGCAGACCAGGATCTCGTCCGCGATGAACACCAGCGACGACCACAACGCCTCATCCGTCATGACCAGCGCGTCGAGCGGCGGGATGAACAGATAGACGGCGGCCAGCGTGCCCAGCAGGGTCGCCAGCATGCCCGGCCCGAAGCCGCCGATCACCGCGGTCAAGGCCGCGGCCGGAAAGAAGGTGACGAACGAGAAACCGGCATCCTGGTCGGCGATGGCCAGACGCAGGGCGATGGCCGCGCCCGTCAGAACGACCGCGATGGCGTAACGCCGCGGCCTGCCGCGCGGTGTGGGAACCAGCGACAGCAGGCGCAGCGACAACCGACCGGGCAATTCGGATAGCGTCCTCATGGCCGGGGAACATGACTCGAATTGGCCAAAGCTCCTATCCCACAAAGGGATTACGGCTAGTCCCCGTACAGCGCGTCCAGCTTGGCGCCGTAGGCCGCGCGGACCTTGTGGCGGCGGATCTTCATGGTCGGAGTCATCATCTCGTTGGCCAC
>JADFZP010000360.1 GCA_015232485.1 Alphaproteobacteria bacterium | reverse complement strand
TCCCAGCGGCCCGATGGCGCCGGATGTCCGTGACAGCCCCACGGCGCCGTATTACCTTCGGATGATCGGGCGCGGCCGGTTCCTCATCGGCCCGCCATCGTCGGGAGGACGGGAATGACGCGCGTCGCGTGGTTGTTGGCGGCCGGCCTGTTCGCCGCCCTGCCGGCCTGGGCGGCCGATGGGGCCATTCATCTGCGGGGCAGCCGCGCGCTGGTGCCCGCCGCTCAGCGCATCGCCGAGGCCTATATGGCCAGCCATCCCGGCGTGACCATCGTGGTCCGCGACGGCGACAGCGGGCCGGGGTTGAAGGGCCTGCTCGACGGCACCGTCGATATCGCGATGATCTCGGCCGAGATTCCCGCCGAGACGGCCAAGCGCGCCCAGACGCTGAAAATCGCCCCGCGTGTCGAGCCGGTGGCCCTGGACGCGGTGGTGCCGGTGGTCCATCCCGCCAACCCCGTGGCGTCGCTGTCGATGGAACAACTCGGCGCGATCTATGGCGGGGCGAGCGGCGATTGGCTGGTGCTCGCCTTGCCGACCAACTCGGGCACCGCCGCCGCGTGGCGGGACGCCGTGCTCGGCGACCGCATCCAAACGCCCAAGGCGGAGATCCTGGCCGCCAAGGCGATGGCCGCGAAGGTGGCGGCCGAGCCCTCGGCGATCGGCTATCTCGCCCTCGGCGCCGTCGACCCGACGGTCAAGGCGCTGGCGATCGATGGGGTCGCGGCCACCCCCGAGACCATCCGCGCCGGCGGCTATCCCCTGCGCCGCCAACTGGCGCTGGTCACCACCGAGTCCGCCGGGCCGGCCGTGCGGCAATTCGTCGCCCACTTCCTATCGGCCGAGGCGCAGGCGGCGCTGGGTCAAACCGGCTTGCTGCCGATCAAGTGAGGAAAAGCGGACGATGACCATCGGACGACGGGTATTCATGATCGGCGGCGGCGCGGCGGCCGTCGTCTTCCTGGGCGGCGCCACCACCTCGCTGGATTTCGGGGCCGAGCATCGCCAATCCCTGCTGATCGCCGGGTCCGAGGAATTCGCCCCCTACGCCACCAAGCTGGCCGACGCCTTCGCCAAGGCCAATCCCCATGTCGATGTGGTGGTCGAGGCGGGCGGCACGGTGCCGGGGCTGCTTGCCTTGGCGCGCGGCGCCATCGACCTCGCCCTGGCCTCGCGCGAGTTGACGCCCACCGAGGATGACAAACTGACCCGGTCGCATCTGGTGGCGCGCGACGCCATCGGACTGGTGGTCAATCCCGCCAATCCGCTGTCCGGCCTGACCCGCAAGGAGGCCTTCGCCATCCTGCGCGAGGGCAAGGCCCCGCTGCGCCTTTATCGCCGCAAGCCGGACGCGGCGACCCAAAAGGCGGTCGACAAGCTGGTGCTCGATCACGCCGAGATGGCGGCCGGCGCCATCATCGTCGACAGCGGCGCCGCCATGCGCGACAAGATCGCCGCCGATCCCGACGGCATCGGCTTCCTGGCGCTGCACGACGTCACCCCGGCCGTCAAGGTGCTGGCGATCGACAACGTCGCGATGAGCCGCGCCACCATCCTGTCGGGGCGATATCCCTTCACCCGCTCGTTCTTCTGCGTGACCCACGGCACGCGCAAGGGCGCGGCGACGGACGCGTTCCTGGCCTTCGCCATGGGGCGCGAGGGGCAGGCGCTTTTCGAGACCATGGGCTTGATCGCGGTTCGCTGAAGGGGAAATTGGGATGTCCGAAGAGGAAGACTACACCAAGGCCCTGGAAGGCGTATTGGCGCGCACCCAGAACAGCGAACTGGCGCGCAAGGCGGTGGGCGTGCTGCTGATCGCCGCCTTCCTGGGGGCCGCCGGCTGGTTCGTCTACGATCTGCTGCCGCGCCGCCACCACCTGACCATCACCGGCGGCGAGATCACCGGCAACCGCCACTTCCTCGCCAAGGTTCTGCAAGAGGTCGCCGCCGACGAGGGCGTGACCCTGAAGATCGTGCCGACCAAGGGCAGCATCCAGGCGCTGGAGATGCTGGAATCGGGCGAACTCGACCTCGCCTTGTCGCAAGGCGGGCTGGAGCCCGGCTTCGACGACGTGGTCCACGTCGCCACCCTGGCCCCCGAGCTGATCCATTTCATCGTCAAGCCGGGCATCGAGACCGTTCACGATCTGCGCGGCAAGGTCATCAATCTGGGCGGCAAGGCGGGCGGAACCCGCGTGGTCGCGCAAAGCATCCTGCGCTCCTCGGGACTGGAAGAGGGCGTCGATTACGTCGAGACCAATTTCAGCAACGACCGCATCATCACCATGCGGCGCGAGCAATTGCCCGACGTGGTGGTCAACGTCTCGTTCCAGCCCTCCTTCATCGCCGATTTCCTGGTCAAGGAGCGCGGCTACCGTTTGCTGGAGATCCCCTTCCCCGGCTCGCTCGCCCTGCGGATGGGCTGGGTGGCCGACGCCACCGTGCTCGCCTACACCTACGGCATCGACCCGCCGGTCCCCGAGCGCGACATCAAGACGGTGGGCGTCAACCTGCATCTTTTGGCCAATGCCGGCGTGCCGCCCCGCGCCGTCCAGGCGGTGCTTGAAGCGCTTTACAGCCCGGCGGTGGCCAGCCAGTCGCGGATCGTGCTGGACGAGGAAAACATCGCGCTGCCCTCGGGCTTCCCGCTGTCGCCCGGCACGCTGGCCTTCACGGCGCGCAAGGACCCGCTGCTGTCACCTGAGGTGATGGAGCAGCTCAAGGCCGCCGCCGGCCTCGCCTTCTCGATGGTGTCGGGCATGCTGATCGCCGTCCGCTGGTTCCGCGGCAAGCCGATCCGCGAGGAGTTCCACGACGCCGAGATCAAGACCCGCATCGCCGAGGTGGCGGCCATCGAGCGCCGCCTGATCGAGGGCCGCGCCGACCACGAGGAAGCCGACCGCGAACTGGCCGCCCTGCGGCTGGGCGTGCTGGAGCGGCTGGGAAGCCTGCGCCTGCAAGACTCGTCGCTGGTCGGCACCCTGCTGGCCGCCGAACGCGGCGCCCGCGAGCGGATCGCCCTTTGACCGGGGCGGTTTCGTGAGTATCTTCGGGCATCCGACAAACGCTTGAACAAGGACGCGACCCATCGCCGAGACTCGCCTTTACCTGATCACGCCGCCCGCCTTCGAGCCGCGCGACCTCATGCCGTTTCTGGAACAGGCGCTCGACGCGGGCGACGTGGCGGCCCTGCAACTGCGCCTCAAGGGGGTCGACGACGCCGCGATCAACCGCGCCATCGACATGCTGCGCCCGCCCACCCAGCGGCGCGACGTGGCCTTCATCCTGAACGACCGCCCCGACCTCGCCTTCGAGGGCGGATGCGACGGGGTCCATATCGGCCAGGGCGACGCGCCCTACGCCAAGGCCCGCAAGGCGGTCGGCCCCGAGGCGATCGTCGGCGTGACCTGCCACGACTCGCGCCATCTAGCGATGGACGCCGCCGAAGCCGGCGCCGACTACGTCGCCTTCGGCGCCTTCTTCCCAACCACCACCAAGGACGCCGCCACCACCGCCGACATCGAATTGCTGCGCTGGTGGGCCGAAATGATGACGGTGCCCTGCGTGGCGATCGGCGGCATCACCGTCGACAACTGCCGCCCCCTGATCGAAGCCGGCGCCGACTTCCTGGCGGTCTCGTCCGGCGTGTGGAACCACCCCGACGGCCCCGCCGCCGCCGTGCGTCGCTTCAACGAGATCATCGCCGAGGTGTGATGGCTCGGGACGATTTCAATCAAGATTGACACGACTCGACTTTCGGCATGATCCTGGCGCGCAAGCGTCAGGAGAATTGTCCATGTCCGGCAAGATGTTGGTCGAGTTCGAGTCCGAGAGCGGCCCGATCCTGGTCGAGGTGGCCGACGACCATTCCGGGCGGCGCGAGGCGTCGAACGTGACAGGCGGTCCCCGCAAGGCGGAGACCACCTTCCTCGACTCGATCGCCGGACTCGAGCCGATCGCCCGCGCCGTGATGGCGCAGATCGAGAAGGTCGCGCCAAACGAGGCGACCGTCGAATTCGGACTCAAGCTGACCGG
>JADFZP010000359.1 GCA_015232485.1 Alphaproteobacteria bacterium | reverse complement strand
CGCCTCTTGACGCCAATCCAAAGTAGGATACTGTCAGCCCTACGTCATCAAAAGGCGAATGTAGAGGAACATGAAACACGTCTCTCTGGCCAGCATCAACGAATCGCTGTCAAGCGCGTTCGATGCCGACCTGCCGGCGGATCGGCGCCGGGTGGCGCGCAAGGCTGCCGAGAGCGACATTCGCAGCATCAGAAGACTCGATGGCGCCTCTCTGTCGGTGGATGTCGATCACGACCTTCCGCACGCGATCGTCGCCTTGGTCAATCTGGTCCTCGGCCGGTCCATCGATGATCCCGACCTGAAGCGGGAGGGAGACGAAGCCGTCGCCGCCTTGATGCGGGGCGTGTCCGATCGCGCCGCCGCCGTGGCCCTGCTGGTTGGCAATGCCGCCAAATTCGAAGCGTCCGCCGCCAGCCTCGGCCACTACAACCCCAAAACGCACAATCCCCAGATTTCCGCTCCCTGCATCATGGCCGACGCCGCCGCCGCCGAGGACGATGGAGCGGGGGGCATGGTGACCAGCGTCGGCCTCGCGCCGCGCGTCCGCTTCGACGGCAGCGGCAACGCCGCCAATATGCGCGTGATGAACTTGCTTGGAAAAAACATCGTCGGGCGGGATGGCCAATCGCTGTTCTCGTTCATCGCGATGCCATCCAATCCGGGAAGCGCCGACCTATTGTGTGGATTGGGAATGCCCCGCGCCGAGGTCGACGGATTGCGCGGCGCCATCCAAGACGGACTGGACCGCGAATTCAAGTCGGTGCCCGGCCGCATGCCCCAGGTTTTGATACCCGACGCGACCGAGGAGTGCGGCTATCTCGCCGTCACGGGGGTCAAGCACAGCGGCCTCGCCTATGAAATGGTCGCCCGGATCAAGGAACGGTGCTGGGTCGCCGACGAAACCGCGCGTCAGATCATCGGCGTCCGAAAACAAAAGATCGGTGGCGGCAATCCGCAGAATTCCGGGCAGGTCAACAACCTGATGCAGGGCACGCATTTCCTGTTGGAATCCATGCCCCCCGCAATCGATTTCGATCGCAAGGCGCAAATCCGGACGATGGCGCGGGCGCGTCGCAGCTTGGTTCGCCATCCCTTCACCAAAGGCCCGGATTTCGCCGCGCTGGTCGGAATCGTCAAGGCCGAGCGCTGGAACAACCAAGCCGCCCGTTTCGCCTTGGTCGCGGCGATGGGCGCCGTTCTGCGCGACATGCTGCAACCCCTGTGCGACGCCGCCCAGTTGTGCGAGGCCGATGATTTCCAAGAGCCCTGGCTGCTGGCGCTCGATCCCGTCGAGCGTGGCTGGCTCGCGACGTCGATCGGCGCCGATGGCGGGGCCGGTGCGGCGGGACGGCGAGAGGCGGTCGATCTGATCGCCGAACGAGCCGGCGCCCGCCTGCGCCACGCGTTGAGCGAAGCCCTGTCGCGCGACGGTGGCGCGGTCTCGCTGGGCGAAGCCACCCTGAACGCCGCCATCGAAGCCGCCACGCCGATTCTGGAGATGTGAACGGTGCCCGAAGCGATCGTCATCGACCATCTCCGCGCGGTGAACATCAACGCCTGTTCGGGAGCCCACATCATCGGCTTTCCCGGACCCGCCACCCTGTCGGGGTTCGTCCACGCCTTGGAGCGGACCCATTTCCGGCCACAGGGCCGGCGTCACACCGGCACGATCGTCGTCTCTCACGATTTCTCGCTGAACCTCGGGCGCGCCAAACATCCCGTGACCGACCCCGCCGCCGTGGCCCAGGGCAAGATGACGGCTTCGATTCTCGACGAGAAGCAGGCCAACGCCACGGCGAGCTTGGTGATCTTGCTCGCTTCGCAGCCGGGCGAGGATGATCCCGCCGAGATCGGGGCGGCCATGGCCGAGGACTTGGCCGCCGTGCTGCCCGGAACGCGCTTCGCCGGCGGCTCGATCGTCAGCCGGCCCGTGGTCCGATGGATGACGGCCGACACGCGGCTCGATCTGGTGACGCGGGCGCTTTCGGCGTTGCGCGGGCGCGTCGGTCAGGTGCTCGCCGACCGTGGCGAATTGCTTGGCCCGACCGACGAGGGGGACGCGCGCGATCCGCTCGACCGGCTGCTCGACGCATTGGCGGCGTTTCCCGTGGTCAGCGAGGACGAGACTGGCGCCCGTCGACGGGTCGGCCATGCCCGACGAGAAAATGGCTGGATCGTGCCGGTGAATGTCGGCTTGCGGCTGATCGAAGAGCCAAAGCGGCGCGACGGCGTTCGCCACCTCGACGACGGCGCCGTGCCCCGCCACGCGTTCGCCGAGGACGCCCTTTCGCTGGCCGAATGGCGCAGCCTTCGCTCGATCCTTCGCCGCCTGCGGGAAGGCGAACTGGAGGAGCGCATCGTCTGGTCGCCCCTGCGGCGCAAAGGCCGGTGCTTTCTGGCCGAAGGCCGCGTGCCGGCTTGAACCAGCCGGATTTTCCGCAACACCCCTCGCAGGAGACCGCATCAAATGGGCAAGGGCGCCAAGAAAATCCCCAAGACCGAGATCCCGTCCCTGCTTTCGGTGGCGAAATCCATCGCGCCCAGCGAGGGGCTGATGTACGCCACCAACTTCGACGGCGAGGCGCCGACGCTCGACGCCATGCGCTCGAAAGATCGCCGCATGAGCGTGGTCGAGGTGCGCGAGACGACGGTGCGCGGCGTGCTGGGCGACTTCAAGACGGTCCATGGCGGCAGCGACGGCGAAATGGAGAAGCAGCTCGACCCCGACAACGCCAACATCCAGCGCATCGACGTCGCCCACCTTCCGCCCGGCCAGGATACGCTGGTGATCGAATTCACCGTCGCCTATCGCGCGGACAGTCTCAGCCCGACCGCCTGCAACGACCAAGCCTATGCCGAGCGGCTGCGGGGCGTCGTCTCACGATATGCGGCGCTCGACGGCTATGCGTTCCTGGGCCGGAAATACGCCGCCGCGCTGGCTGGCGGCGGCTGGATGTGGCGTAACGCCTATGGCCGCCACCGCCGTGTGCTGATTCAGGAAGTCGGCGGGGGTATGACGTTCTTCTTCGATCCGGCGGCGCCCGACGCGCAGGCGATCGAACAGTTGGGCGCCGCGATCGGCTGCGCGCTGGCGGACAAGCGGCCGCCCCTGTTCTTCCAAGTGCAGGGGCTCGTGTCGCTGGCCGGTGGCGCCGAGGTTCATCCCAGCCAGGAATTCGTGGACCGCGAAAAGGGCGGAGGCAACAAGAAGAAGGGCGAGAAAAGCCGCACCTATGCCTCGGCCACCCGTCATCGGGACGGCGGCGCCTGCGCCCAAGCGCTGTTGCACCCCCAGAAGATCGGCAACGCCCTGCGCCGGATCGACGACTTCCACTCGCAGACGGCGCGCTACGGCGCGATCCCGGTCGAGCCGATCGGCTATGTGCAGAACGCCAGCGTCGCGCTGCGCCTTCCCGGTCGCGGCGACAACGACGTCTACACCTTGCTGAAGGATCTGAAGACCCACGCCGAAGACCCGCTCACCGTGGCGGGCTCGATCGCCGAGGTGCCCAAGGACGTCCATTATCTGGTCGCTTGCCTGGTGCGCGGCGGCGTGTTTTCGGGCGCCAGCGCCAAGGGTGGCGAGGAGTAAGGCCATGCACCCCGTCACTCATCACATCGATGTGACCTGCGTTCGGCGGGGCGGTGACCAGATTGCGGAAGTCGCGTTCGCGTTCTCGCGCTGCATCGACCAAGTGCATCGCTTCCACACCAACCAGCCGAGTGGAAACGTGATCGCCGCGTCGTTCCCCAACATGCGGGCGGGGCGGCGGGTCATGACGCCGTCGGGGCCTCAACTCGAAAAAAAGCCCACTCTCGGCGACCTGCTGCGGATGTTCGGATCGGCCGCCGATCTCGAGGCGTTAAGGCCCAACCTGGTGGCCCTGTGCGAGGCCAGCGGCGGGCTGCTGGCGTGCGGGCGGGTCACCGCGGTGCCCGGCGACATCCGCGGGCGGGAGGCGTTCGTCCGGGCGCGCGATACCGAGCGCCACGCCACCAGCGCCGGCATCGCGCGCCGGTTGGACGATCTGCGACACCTTTACG
>JADFZP010000358.1 GCA_015232485.1 Alphaproteobacteria bacterium | reverse complement strand
GGGCCAGGGCGCCCTCGATCAGCATCTCGCCCGGATGCAGGCGGCGCGCCGAGACCAGACTGACGGCCATCACATGCGGGTGATTGGAGAGACGCGACAGGTTGATGTCCTCGACATGGAGGACCGCCAACTCCGCCCCCTGGCGCCGCGCCATCCGTGCCGCCGTGTCCAGCGCGTCGAGGCTGAGCGGCGAGGCGTCGACCGCCACCAGGATGCGGCGCGGGCCGCTCATCGATCGTTGCCGTTCTTGCGGCCGTTGCCGCGCTCGGCGGCCATCTCGCGCCCCTTGCGGGCGAAGGTGGCCAAGCGCGTCGCCACCCGGCGATTGATCGAGCCGGGCGTCCATTCCCCCTTGTCGTCGCGTTCGCCGGCCGGCACGCCGGTCAGGATTTCGATGCCCTGATCGATCGTCTCGACCGCGTGGACGTGAAACAGCCCCTGGCGCGCCGCCTCGACCACGTCATGGCGCAGCATCAGATGCTTGACGTTGGCGGCCGGGATCAGCACGCCTTCGCGGCCCGTCAGGCCGCGCGCCCGGCACAGATCGAAGAAGCCCTCGATCTTGTCGTTGACCCCGCCGATCGCCTGGACGTGGCCGTGTTGATTGACCGATCCGGTCACCGCCAGCGACTGGCGGATGGGCGCCTCGGCCAGCGCCGACAACAGCGCGTAGAGTTCGGTCGACGAGGCGCTGTCGCCGTCGACACCGCCATAGGATTGCTCGAACACCAAGTTGGCCGCCAAGGACAGCGACTGCTCGCCGCCGAACCGCGAGGCCAGGAACGAGGTCAGGATCATCACGCCCTTGGAATGCAGCGGGCCGCCAAGCTGCACCTCGCGCTCGATGTCGATCACCTCGCCGCGGCCCAGATGGACCCGGCAGGTGATGCGGCTGGGCCGGCCGAAGGAGAAGTTGCCCAATTGCAGCACGGCCAAGCCGTTGATCTGGCCGGTGACCTCGCCCGCCGTGTCGATCAGCAGGGTGCCGCGGCGAATCTCCTCCTGGATGTGCTCGCGCACCCGGTCCTGGCGGAAGGTGTGGGCGTCGATGGCGCTTTGGACGTGGACCGCCCCGATCGCCAGGGCCTTGGCCTCGCCGGCCCGCCAATCGGCCTCGCGCACCAGATCGGCGAGCCCCGCCAGATCGGTGGTCACCTTTTCGGCGTCGCCGGCCAGCCGGGCGGCGTGCTCGATCACCCGCGCCACCGCGCCGCCGTCCAGCGGGCGCAGCCCCTCGGCGGCGGCCATCGAGGCGACGACGCGCGCCATGCCGGCCACGTTGTCGTCCGAGCGGTCGATGCGGTAGTCGAAATCCGCCGCCACCTTGAACAACTCGGCGAATTCCGGATCGTGATGGCTGAGCAGGTAATAAAGCATCGGATCGCCGGTCAGCACCACCTTGACGTCGAGCGGGATCGGCTCGGGCTCCAGCGAGACGGTCGACAGGACGCCCCAGGACTGGCCGGGCGATTCGACGCGGATGCGGCCGGTGCGCAAGGCCCGTTTCAGGTCGTCCCAGGCGAAGGGCTGGGTCAGCAATTTGCGCGCGTCGAGGATCAGATAGCCGCCATTGGCGCGGTGCAGGGCGCCCGCCTTGATCAGGGTGAAGTCGGTGACCAGCGACCCGAATTGCGAGGTGTGCTCGATGCGGCCGACCAGGTTGGGTTGGGTCGGGTGGTCCTCGTGGACCACCGGCGCGCCGCCCGAGCCGTCGTTGTCGACCAGCGCGTTGACCGCGAAGCGGGTGAAGTCCGGCCCGCCGCGCCCGCGCTTCAGCATCAAAGCCAGCCCCTCCGGCTCGGGCTCGGGGCTTTGCAGGAAGTCGGCGAAGTTCTCGGACAGATCGTCGCGGACGGCTTCGAGCCAGTCGCAAAGGGCGGGAACGCAGGCGTTGCGCGCCCGCAACTCGTCGACCAGATGGCCGGCGGCATGGGCGGCGACCTCGCGGTCCAGTTCCCTGATCTTGTCGCGCTGCTCGCGCTCGGCCTGGGGAATCGCCTTGACCGTGCTTTCCAGCTCCTGCTGCAATTCGGTCATGTCCCGCTTGTAACGGACTTGGCGCTCTTCGGGCAGTTGGCCGAATTCGTCGGGCGACAGCACTTCGCCGTCGCGCATCGGCGCCAAGGCCAGCCCGACCGGCGTGCGGATCAGCGCCACGTCGCGCTCGGCGGCGCGGGCGCGCATCGCGGCGAAGGCCTCCTCGTTGCGTTCCTTGTGGCGCTCCTCGATGACGCGGCGGCGGGTGCGGTATTCGTCGCCCTCGAAGGCGGCCGGCAGGGCGACGCCCAGTTCCTCGACCAGCCGCTCCATCTCGCCTGCGAAGGCGCGGGCCCGGCCGGGCGGCAGGCGCAGGGCGCGCGGCCGGTGCGGGTCGTCGAAATTATGGACGTAGATCCAATCGTCGGGCACCGGCCGGTCGCGCGCCGCCTGATCGAGGTGCCTGCGGATCAGGGTCAGCTTGCCGGTGCCCTCGGGCCCCAGGGCGAACAGGTTGAAGCCGGACGAGCGGATGCCGATGGCGAAGCGGATCGCCTCGACGGCGCGCTCCTGGCCGATCGGCGGCGCCTCGGCGGGCAGTTCCGAGGTCGAGGAAAAGCCCAGGCTGGCCGGGTCGCAGCGGCGGTACAGAAGCTCGGCGTCGAGCGGCGCGGACGTCATGGGTTCATTCCCCGGAAGGCGGCAGGTCCTGTTCGAGGTCGTCCATGTCCTCGTCGGAAAAGCCGAAATGGTGGCCGATTTCGTGGATCAGGACGTGGCGCACCACGTCGGGCAACGGCTCGCCCGTCTCGCACCAATAGTCGAGGATCGGCCGGCGATAAAGCGAGATGAGATCGACGTCCTGATGGACGTCCAGCACGCCGCGGCGGTCGAGCGACACGCCGCGATACAGGCCCAGCAGGTCGAAGGGGCTTTCCAGCTCCATCTCCCGCACGGTATCGGCGTCGGGGAACTCGTCGACCTTGATGGCCAGGCCGCGAAGGTGAACGGTCAGCGTCTCGGGGATGCCGGCCAGGGCCGTCTCGGCCATGGCGCGGATATCGTCCAGCGTGGGAGGGGTCTGGTATCCGATCATCCCATGACCTTAGCGCGGACCGGGCGGGACGCCAAGGGCGCGCGGTTGACGGTGTCGGTGACAGGCGAGGTGTCCGGCGTTCGCCGCCTCGCCGACACACTTGGCGCGTGCCGAGCGATTCGTCCTGTTCCCGATGGGCCTCGCGTCGCTTGGTCGATCGCGCCTCAAGGGCTGGAAAACGCCCTATGGAATGGGTCAGTCGAAACCAACCCGCGGGCTCTCCGAATTTGGTTGGCCGCGTTGACCAACCTCAACTTAGCATATAGACATTGGTGGCAGATGGCACCGATGAGCAGCACGCGACCATGCCGACATCCCCGCGCCTTTTCTTGCTGGCCGACGCCCACGAGCAAGCCGGAATGTACGTGGAGGCCGAGGCCCTCTGGCGTCGGGCGTTGGACCGCCACCCCGACCACCCCGTCGCCTTGGCGCGACTCTCGCTGCTGCTGCGCGCCGCCGGGCGGATTCCCGAGGCGCTGCCGCTGCTCGTTCCAGAGGGGCGCCGAATATTACACCGCCGCGTTGGCAAGTAAACATCGCCGCCACGCGATTCGGCCAGAGGGTGGGAACCCGAAGGGGGGAGTGTCCGTTGGTCGGTTGGGAGGCTTGGCGCCCAAGGGGCCGCCTCCCATCTGGCGAACGGGCGGTTTCGGGAGCTAAGGCCATGACGGGATTGGGCTGGGTGGCGGGAGGGCTGGTGCTGCTGGTGGCCTGCGCGCCGCCGCCGCCGCCGCCCAATCCCGGAGAGATCGAGCGGCCCGAACAGGTGGTGCCCGGCCCCTACCCCGAGGCCGGCCCCGACTTGGCGGTGGTTCCCGGCAAGGAGAACCCCGCCGATTGATTGGCCTCGCCTCCCGCCCCGCATTCAGCCGCCGCCGGGAGCCCTCCCGTGGGCCGCGTCGAACGAGGCGTCGATCAGGCGGCGGACGCGGTCGCCGAGTTCCCTCTTATAGTCCCGCCACCAGCCGCGCGC
>JADFZP010000357.1 GCA_015232485.1 Alphaproteobacteria bacterium | reverse complement strand
GGCCGGCCATCACGTCCGGGCGGTCTACACCGCCGAGAACGGGCTGATCGCGGCGGCGCGGCCGGGAACCCTGATGATCGACTGCTCGACCATCGACGTCGAGTCGGCGCGCGCCGTCTCGGCGGCGGCCACGGCGGCCGGCCTTGAGATGGTCGACGCGCCGGTGTCTGGCGGGGTGGGCGGGGCCGCGGCGGGCACGCTGACCTTCATGGTTGGAGGCGCCGACACGGCGTTTGGACGCGCCCAGGCGATCCTCCAGGCGATGGGCAAGGCGGTGATCCATGCCGGTCCGGCGGGTAACGGCCAAGCCGCCAAGATCTGCAACAACATGATCCTGGGCGTCACGATGATCGCCACCTGCGAGGCCTTCTCGCTGGCCGCCAAATTGGGACTGGATGCCCAGAAACTGTTCGACATCAGCTCGAAATCATCCGGCCAGAACTGGTCGATGACCAGCTATTGCCCGGTGCCCGGCCCGGTGCCGACCTCGCCCGCCAACCGCGACTATCAGGCCGGCTTCACGGCGGCGATGATGTTGAAGGATCTGAAACTGGCCCAGCAGGCCGCCGCCGCGTCGGGGGCGGCGACGCCGTTGGGCGCGAGCGCCGAGGCGCTGTACGCCATGTTCTGCAACGGCGGTGACGCCGATCGCGATTTCTCGGGTATTTTCAAGCTGCTGAACGGCAAGGCCTGAGAAATCCATGCGCGACGAGGACGTTCTGTTCGAAATTCGTCGGATCGGCTCGTACGCCAAGGTCGCGGCCATCGACCCCGAGACCAATACCGAGGTCTCGATGGTCGGGCCGGCGTCCAGCGACGACCGCACGCTAAGCATGGCGGCCCTTCGCAAACTCAAATACGTGCTGGCCAAGCGCGGCGGCTAGGCCGGTCGTTACACATAAGAAAAGGTCGCGCCCGCGGGTACGACCTTTTTCCTATATCCTTCGGAGCGGGGGGCGACTTACTTCCCCGGACGGCCGCGGCGGCCGCGCTTTTCCTCGCCCTCGGGGCTCTTGCGGCCCAAACCGATCTTCTTCGCGAAATCGGAGCGCTGGGCGGCGTAGTTGGGCGCGACCATCGGGTAGTCGGGCGCGAGGCCCCACTTTGCCCGATATTCGTCGGGAGTCATGTTGTAGGTGGTACGAAGATGGCGCTTGAGCATCTTCAGCTTCTTGCCGTCTTCCAGGCAGACGATGTAGTCGGGCGTAACCGACTTGCGAATCGGCACGGCGGGCCTGGGAGCCTCGGCTTTCACTTCCGGCGCGCCGCCTTCGAGCGAACTGAGGGACGAGTAGACGGTTTGGATCACTTCGGGGATCTGGCCAGCCGGCAGCGGGTTCTTGCTGACATACGCAGCCACCACGTCTACGGCCATGCGGAGGATGTCGTCACGCGACATCTTTTCGGCAGTGCTCTCGCTCATTTCGGTTTCGACCCGCATCTTTAGAAACAATCACCCATGAATTGCATGATTTGACTTCTCTGTCAATTCCCATTGCGACGCCCAAAAATACTGATTACTGGGACGTAGGTTGGGATGAGTAAAAATCACACTCTACTGCGGACGTCATACCCCCAAGGTCAATCGTCCCAAGGGCGGCGACTTGGGCCACTCCGGCAGTGGTCATACCGCGCTCTGGGTGGGGTGGCGCCCGACCGAAGGCCGGTGGCGCACTGGCAAGGTCAGCCGAGATATGGTATTCAACCGCGCGAACCAGGGATGCGAGACTCCGATGACCGACAGAATTCTTGCCATGGCGTCCGATCACGGCGGATACGAGATGAAGGCCCTCCTCAAGGACGAGGCCGTGCGTCTGGGTTGGGCGGTGCTGGACCTGGGCACCGACGGCCCGGCCTCGGTCGACTACCCCGACTATGCCGCGGGCGTCGCCGCCGCGATCCGCGAGGGCAGGGCCGGTCGCGGGGTGCTGGTCTGCGGCAGCGGCATCGGCATTTCGATCGCCGCCAACCGTTTCCCCGAGATCCGCGCCGCGCTGATCCACGATTCCTATGGCGCGCGCATGTGCCGCCTGCACAACGACGCCAACGTGATGTGCCTGGGCGGCCGCACCACGGGCATCGAGATCGCCAAGGAATGCCTGACGATCTTCCTCGACACCGCGTTCGAGGGTGGACGGCACGCCAACCGGGTCGCCAAGCTCGCCGCCCCGTCTTGCCGTTGATCCTAGAAGCCGAAGGAAAGCCACGCGCCATGACCACCCAGGAACGCTTCGCCAGGACCCTAGCCGAAATCGACCCCGAGATTTTCGGCGCGATCGGTGACGAGCTGCGCCGCCAGCAGGACCAGGTCGAGATGATCGCCTCCGAGAACATCGTCTCGAAGGCGGTGCTCGAGGCGCAGGGTTCGGTGCTGACCAACAAATACGCCGAGGGTTATCCCGGCAAACGCTACTACGGCGGCTGCGAATACGTCGACGTGGCCGAGAATTTGGCCATCGAGCGCGCCAAGGCGCTGTTCTCCTGCGGCTTCGCCAACGTCCAGCCGCATTCCGGCTCGCAGGCCAACCAGTCGGTGCTGCTGGCCTTGCTGCGGCCCGGCGACACCATTCTCGGCATGTCGCTGGCGGCCGGTGGGCATCTGACCCACGGGGCGCCGCCCAACATGTCGGGCAAGTGGTTCACGGCGGTGCAGTACGGGGTTCGCAAGCAGGACAGCCGCGTCGATTTCGACGAGGTCGAGGCCCTGGCCAAGGAGCACCGGCCGAAGCTGATCGTGGCCGGCGGCTCGGCCTATCCCCGCGTCCTGGATTTCGAGCGCTTCCGCGCCATCGCCGACTCGGTCGGCGCCATCCTGATGGTCGACATGGCCCATTTCGCCGGGCTGGTGGCCGGCGGCGCGCATCCCAGCCCGCTGCCTCACGCCCATGTCGTCACCACCACCACCCACAAGACGCTGCGCGGGCCGCGCGGCGGCATGGTGCTGACCAATGACGAGGCGATCGCCAAGAAGATCAATTCGGCGATGTTCCCCGGCCTGCAGGGCGGGCCGCTGATGCACGTCATCGCCGCCAAGGCGGTGGCCTTCGGCGAGGCGCTGCGCCCCGAATTCAAGGAATACGCCCAGGCGGTGGTCGACAACGCGCGCGTGCTGGCCGAGGTTCTGGTCAAGCGCGGCCTCGACATCGTCACCGGCGGCACCGACACCCATTTGATGCTGGTCGATTTGCGGCCCAAGAAGCTGACCGGCAAGGCCACCGAGGCCAGCCTCGAGCGGGCCGGCATCACCTGCAACAAGAACGGCATTCCCTTCGACCCCGAGAAGCCGACCATCACCTCGGGCGTCCGCCTGGGCTCGCCGGCCGCCACCTCGCGCGGCTTCGGCCAAGCCGAATTCCGCTTGCTGGGCGATCTGATCGGCGACGTGCTGGACGGACTGGCGGCCAATCCGGACGACAATTCCGCCGTCGAGAAGGAAGTTCGGGGTCGCGTCGGCGAGCTTTGCCGCCGATTCCCGATCTATTCCTGACGCGCGGCCGGGGGGATTAAGGGATATGCGCTGCCCGTTCTGCAGCCACGACGACACGCAGGTGAAGGACTCGCGTCCGACCGAGGACAATTCGGCGATCCGCAGGCGGCGCTTCTGCTCCGCCTGCGGATCGCGCTTCACCACCTTCGAGCGGGTGCAACTCCGCGAACTGGTCGTGGTCAAGAAGAACGGACAGCGGGTCGGCTTCGACCGTGACAAGCTGGCCCGCTCGATCGCCATCGCGGTTCGCAAGCGGCCGATCGACCACGACCGCGTCGAACGCATCATCAATGGCATTCAGCGCAGGCTGGAAAGCTCGGGCGAAAACGAAATCCCGTCCGACATGATCGGCGAACTGGTGATGGACGCGCTGTCCAATCTCGACCAAGTCGCCTATGTGCGCTTCGCCTCGGTCTATCGCAACTTCCGGGAGGCGAAGGACTTCGAGGACTTCGTTGGCAAACTGGGTGGAGACAAGGACTGATCGCTTCGACGCCGCCCACATGCGGGCGGCGTTGGCGCTGGCTCGTCGCGGGTTGGGCGCCGTGTGGCCGAACCCGGCGGT
>JADFZP010000356.1 GCA_015232485.1 Alphaproteobacteria bacterium | reverse complement strand
GGTTTAGGGCGTTGATGTAGAGTTCCCTGCTGACGTTGGTGGTGCCGTTGGCGCGTAGGATGTTGAGGGCGAAGGTGCGGAATCGGATTACGGTGACGGTGCACGAAATCACGGATTATTTGCACCACGGTTGACCACGACAATTCTCTTGGTGGTTGATCTTGATCGGCCGCCGAGGCCTCCCGGAATTTGTTGACGAAGGCCCCCCTACTTCGACTTCATCACCCAAACCCCATCCCAATCGCCCTCGGGGGGGTCGGATTTGAGGAGTTCGCAGCGCTCGACATACATGCGGGCGGCGGCGTCCTTGGGGTGGAGGGACAGGACCTCGTGGAAGGCCTTCAGCGCCTGGTCCCATTTGCCTTCGCGGTAGGCGCGCACGCCGAAGCTGAAGGCGTTCAGGGCGTTCATCATGTTGGGGAAGGTTTCGTCGGTGTGGTAGTCGAGCAGTTCGAACACCTCGACCGGCTTGGTCTTGCCCTTGACCACCACGCGGTCGACTTCGCGCAGGCGGTAGGTGCCCTTCAGCTTGGCCACCGTGAATTCGCTGACCAGGATGTGGGCGCCGTATTGCTTGCAGGCGCTTTCCAGGCGGGCCGCCAGGTTCACGCCGTCGCCGATCACCGTGTAGTCCATGCGCTTGGGGCTGCCGATGTTGCCCGACACCACGCTGTCGGTGTTGAGCCCGATACCCATGTCGATCGGGCGCTGGCCGTGGCTTTGGCGCACTTTGTTGAACACCGCCAGTTCGCGCATCATCGAGATGGCGGCGCGCACGCCGCGGTCCTCGTCGTCCTCGTGGGTCAGCGGCGTGCCGAACACCGCCATGATGGCGTCGCCGATGAACTTGTCCAGCATTCCACCCTGGTCCTGGATGCAGTCGACCATGATGGTGAAGTATTCGTTCAATAGGCTGACGGTGCCTTGCGGTCCCAGTTCCTCGGTCAGGGTGGTGAAGCTGCGCACGTCCGAGAACAAGATGGTGGCGACGCTGGCTTGGCCGCCCAGGATTTCCTCGCCGGCTTGCAGCAGCTTGTCGGCGATCGAGGGGTCCATGTAGCGCGACATCGTGGACTTCATGCGCTTTTCGTTGCTGATGTCCTCGATCATCAGCATCGAGCCCAGTTGGGTCTCGGCCGAGGCGAGCGGCAGCACGCTGAAATTGACCGACAGCTTCTCGCCGCCGAAATGCAGCTCGGCGTCCATCAGCACGTCGCCCTCCTGGGTCTTGGCGACCTCGTCGATCTTTTCGACCACCCAGGCGTTGGGGCCTTCGAAGAACTCGTTGGCCGGGCGGTTCAGCACCTCGTCGGCCTTGCTGCGCATGATGCGCAGGCCGGCGGCGTTGCAGGTGACGATCTTGCGCTCGCCGTTCAGGGTGACGACGCCGTTCGACATCGATTCCAGGATCGACTCGTTGTAGTTCTTGATGCGCTGCACGTCGTCGAACAGCTTGGCGTTTTCCAGGCCGATCGAGATTTGCGAGGTGAAGGCCTTCAGCCGCGCCTCGTCCTCCTCGTTGAAGCTGCCGCCGCGCTTGTTCAGCACCTGGGTGACGCCGATCACCTTGCCGTCCTTGTTGACCACCGGCACGCACAGGATCGAGCGCGTGAAAAAGCCCGTCTTGCGGTCGAAGGCCGGATTGAAGCGCAGGTCGGCGTAGGCGTAGGGGATGTTGACGCTTTGCCCCGAGGTGAACACCGCGCCGGCGATGCCCAGATGGTTGGGCAGGCGGATCTTGGTCGAGCCCAGCCCCTGGCCGACCTCGGTATGCAGCTCGTTGGTCTTGTCGTCGTTGATGAACAGGGTCGAACGCTCGGCGTCGAGCATGCGGGTGATCGCCCCCATGATCTTCTGAAGCAGCGGCCCCAGCTTCAGTTCCGACGAGATTTCCGAGACCACCGACAGGAACGCCAATTCCTGTTTGCGCGACTTCTCGATGTTTTCGATGGTGCGCAGGTTCTCGAGCGCGATGGCCGCCTGCTCGATGACCGCTTCCAGAAGTTCGAGATCGTGCTCGCCGAATTCGCCCTCGGCCTTGTTCAGCAATTGGCTGACGCCGATCACCTCGCCGCGCAGGGTGCGCAAGGGCGCGCACAGGATCGAGCGCGTGGTGAAGCCGGTCTGCTGGTCGATGGCGCGGTTGAAGCGCGGATCGGCGTAGGCGTCCTGGATGATGACGCCCTGCTTGCTGGCATAGACGTGGCCGGCGATGCCCGAGGTGTTGAGCACCCTGATCTCGCGCATGAACTTGCCGTCGGCGACGCGCGAGTAAAGCTCGCCGGTCGCCGGGTCGTTGAGGAAGATCGAGGCGCGCTCGGCGCCGATGTTCTTGACCGCCAGATCGGCCAGGGTGGCCAGGGCGTCGCCCAGATCCTTCGAGATGGCCAGCCGGTTCGAGACGTTCAGAAGAAGCTCGGCCAGTCGGGCCTTGCTCATCTTTTTGGCCAAGGCGGGCCGTTCGCGCACGCTAAGCTGGTTCACCGGCGGCCTCCAGCTTGTCGCGCAGGGCGGCGACCATGCGCCGGAACTGCTCGATCTCGTGATGATGGGCGAGGGTGGCGGTCTGACGCGCCTGCTCGAAGGAGATCCGCATGGCTTCGGTCTCGTCGCGCAGCGCCTGGATGGTGCCCTTCAATTGTCGGATCTCGTCATGGGCCAGCGAAACGACCGATTGGGTGCGTTCGGCCTCGCCGATCCGCAGCTTTTCGAATTCGTCGCGCAGCGCGTCGATGGTCGCCCGCAACTGGGTGACCTCGTCATGGGCGCCCGAGACCGCCTTCTGGGTGCGCTCGGCCTCGCCGATGCGCTGAAGCTCCAACTCGTCGCGCAGCGCGTTGATGGTGGCCTTGAGCTGCGTCGTCTGGTCATGGGCGACGGCGACGGCCGTCTGGGTGCGTTCGGCCTCGCCGATGCGCTGCATCTCCAACTCGTCGCGCAGCGCGTTGATGGTGTTGCGAAGCTGCATGGTTTCGTCATGGGCGATGGCCACCGCCTTCTGGGTGCGCTCGGCCTCGCCGATGCGCTGCATCTCCAACTCGTCGCGCAGCGCGTTGACGGTGGCCTTCAACTGCACCGTCTCGTCATGCGCACCGGCGACCGCCCGCTGGGTGCGGGTGGCCTCGGTCGCCGCCCTGCTTTCCAACTCGTCGCGCAGCGCGTTCACCGCGGCGCGCAGATGGCGCACCTCGTCCTCCGAGGCCTGGACGGCACGGCTTATCCGCTGCTGCTCTTCGCAGCGCGTCCGATCCAGCTCGTCGCGCAGCCTTTCGATCTCGGCCGACATGTCCGAGTCGTCGCGCGACCGCCGCGCCGCTTCATCGCTGGCGGTCATTTCTTCCAGTATCCTCGTGTCCCGCGGCGTCGTTTCGCGCCGCTTCCCCAATTCCCTATCACATCATGGGGCGAAAGGGGAGAGCGGCGCTAGCCCTCGGGGCGGGCGGCGCCCCTGGGCGCGAGATGGGCCTTGTATTTCATGTCCTCGCCCAGGATGTGGCGCAGCAGCCAGTCGGACAGAAAGTCGAAAATCTCGGCGGTGACCACCGAGTCGGGCGAGCGCCGCCAATCCTCGCCGATCTTGGCGACCCTGACGCGCAAGGCCTCGTGGATCTCGCGGTGGGCGGCCAGGCCGGGATAGCGCGACAGCTTGAGCAGCCGCTCCTCGCATTCGAAATGGTAATCGGCATAGCTGGCCAGGGCGTGCAGCGCCTGGCCGATGGTTTCGCGGTCGCGACGGTTGCGCACCACGTCGTGCAGATTGTTAAGGATTTCGATCAGCTTGCGATGATCGTTGTCCAGCGCCTCGACGCCGACGCTCATCTTTTTTGGATTCCAGTCGATCAGCGCCATATTCGGGTCCCCCAGCGATCCCCGACCAATGGAAGCTCGCCCCGAGGCATTCGTCAAGCCCGCGCTCAGGCGGGCTGAAGCGCGGCGGGCGCGGTGGTAACATCGCGGCGACCAATCGAGGAGGACGAAATGGGCCCCTGGACCTGGGTTGACGGCGCGTGGCACGAGGGCAATCCGCTGGTGATGGGGCCGATGACCCATGCCGC
>JADFZP010000001.1:21676-34368 GCA_015232485.1 Alphaproteobacteria bacterium | reverse complement strand
GGCAGGGTTGGCCGGGTGACGGTGGTCGGCTGGCGCCTGGGCGTTTCGGCGGGCGCGGGCTTCGGCTCCTCGCGCTTGGGCTGTTCCTTGGTCTCGGACTTGGGCGGGTACTGCTCTTTCGCCTGCTCGGCCCGCCACCCGCTCAGCGCATCCGTCGCGGGCGCCATCAGCAGCGCGGCGAGGAGAACGACCAGCACACGCCTCGGCATCGAGCGAAACTCCGTCAAAGGTTCGGGTGGATCCCTCGCCTTCGATCATGCCGCGCCGCCCGAAAGGATGCAATCGGTCGCTCTGGCGGTACCATCACTTGGACCGCAGCAGGAACTCGCGGCCGATCTTGACACGGGGTTCGCCGTCATAGGCGATGATGTCCGAGGTCGCGTAGGTCTCGCCCCAATTCTCGGGCAGGTACGAGCCGGTGCCGACCACGTCGACCGGCGCCTTGGAATAGGCCATGACGCGGCACTTGGCCGGGCTGAAGCCCGACGAGGCGATGATCTTGACGCGCTGGTAACCGGCGGCGTCGAGCTTTTCGCGCATCGTCCAGATGGCGGCGGCCGAGACGCCGGTGCCGACCAGATAGCGCAGTTCGGTCTCGGTGCGATAGCCGCGGATCGCCGCCGGGACGTGGCGTTCCAGCACGGCGTAGCTTTCCTGCGGGTCGAGCCCTTCCAGGAAGCGCCCGCCATGGGTATCGAGCCGCAGGCCGATGCGCCCCGCGCTGGCCAGCTCGGGAAAGCGGCGGCAGACCGCCAGCCCGTCGGTGACCTCGCGGCCGAAGAAGTCGACCAGCACGATCAAATCCTGGTCGGGAAAGGTCTCGTGGAACATCTCGGCGGCGCGCAGGGTCGAGCCGGCATAGCCGATCAGCGCGTGCGGCATGGTGCCGCGCCCCGCCGCCTGACCGAAATAATGCGCGGTGGCGGTGGTGGCGTTGGCGACGAAGCCCCGGGCGTTGGCCTTGCGCCGCGCCGCCATCGAGCCCACCGCGCAGGCATAGGCCATCATCTCGGCCATCTCGGTGCCGGCGCAATGGCGGGCGTCCATGGCCAGGAAGTCGACCTCGGGCAGGTCGATGCACATGGTATAGGCGTTGTAGGCGGCGACGCAGCAGGCGCCCAGCTTTTGCAGATAGATCGTCTCGAGATCGACCAGATGGTAAAAGCTGCCGGTCAGGTAAAGCAGCGGCTCGCCCGCGCCCACCCAATCGCCCTCGTCGAAGTTCTGTTCGATGGTGACGGCGACGCCGCGTTCGGCGGCCACCATCTCGATCCACTCGACGGCGAGCCGTGGGCAGAACACCACCGGCCGGCGCATGAACACCGCGTAGGTCACCGTGCGATCGCCGAAATGGCCGACGATCTGCTTGGTGCGGTTGAAATACTGGTCGGTGTAGGCTGACACGTCGGCCGCGCGCGGCCAGCCGGCGCCGCCGCGCTCGCCCATCGCGCTCATGCTCCGACCGCCGCCTTGCGACGCTGCTCGACCCGCTCGGCCTTCAGCATCTCGGCGATCAGGAAGGCGAGTTCCAGCGCCTGATTGGCGTTCAGGCGCGGGTCGCAATGGGTTTGGTAGCACTCGCCCAGCCGCGCCTCGGTGATCGCCTGGGCGCCGCCGATGCATTCGGTGACGTTCTGGCCGGTCATCTCGAAATGCACGCCGCCGGGATGGGTGCCCTCGGCGCGATGCACGGCGAAGAAGCCGCGCACCTCGGCCAGGATGCGGTCGAACGAGCGCGTCTTGTAGGCGCCGGCCGTGTGGGTGTTGGCGTGCATGGGATCGCAGGCCCACACCACCGAGCGCCCCTCGCGCCGCACCGCGCGGATCAAGGGCGGCAGCTTGGCCTCGACCTGATCGGCGCCCATCCGCACGATCACCGTCATGCGGCCCGGAATGTTCGACGGGTTGAGCGCGTCGATCAGGCGCAGGCAGTCGTCCGGCGTGGTGGTCGGCCCGGCCTTGAAGCCCAGCGGATTGCCCACGCCGCGCAGGAATTCGACATGGGCGCCGTCGACCTGGCGCGTGCGGTCGCCGACCCACAGCATATGCGCCGAGCAGTCGTACCAGTCGCCGGTGGTCGAATCGATGCGGGTCAGGGCCTGCTCGTATTGCAGGATCAGCGCCTCGTGCGAGGTGAACAGGTCGGTCTCGCGGATTTGCGGCGTGGTTTCCGAGGTCAGGCCGCAGGCCTCCATGAAGGCCAGCGTCTCGTCAAGCCGGTTGGCGAGGTCCTGGTAGCGCTCGCCCTGCGGGCTGCCGGCCAGGAAACCCAGCGTCCACTGATGGACCTTGTGCAGGTCGGCGTATCCACCCTGGGCGAAGGCGCGCAGCAGGTTCAGCGTGGCCGCCGACTGGTTGTAGGCGCGCACCAGCCGCTCGGGGTCGGGAATGCGGGAATCCGGCGTGAACTCCATGCCGTTGATCATGTCGCCGCGATAGGACGGCAAGCTCACGCCGTCGATCGTCTCGGTCGGCGCCGAGCGCGGCTTGGCGAACTGGCCGGCCATGCGGCCGACCTTGACCACCGGGCAGGCGGCGCCGAAGGTCAGCACCACCGCCATTTGCAGCATCACGCGGAAGGTGTCGCGGATCTTGTTGGCGTGGAACTCGGCGAAACTTTCGGCGCAATCACCGCCCTGCAGCAGGAACGCCTTGCCCTCGGCGACGCGGGCCAGCGACGCTTGCAGGCGGCGCGCCTCGCCCGCGAAGACCAGTGGCGGAAAGGTCCTGAGCGTATCCTCGACGCTCGCCAGCTTGGCGGTATCGGGATATTCGGGGACCTGCTGGATGGGCTTGCGCTTCCAGCCGTCCGGGCTCCACTTCTCGGCCATGACCTTCCTCGGGGGGTTCGCACATGCAATATGGTCTAGATTGGATATACGCCCGGCGAACGAATATTGCCAGCGCCCGATTGCCGCCGTTTTGTCGTATAGTGGTCGCGACTGGAGGCCCGCCGCATGCCCTCTCCCCTGGAAAACCTGTTCCGCGCCCGCGCCGAGACCCGCCGCGCCGACGGCCTGCGCCGCGCCGCCCAGGCGATCGGCGCATTGGAGGCGATGGGCGCCAAGGCGGTGCTGGCCGGCTCGATGGCGCGCGACGACTTCCATGCGCGGTCGGATGTCGACCTGGTGCTTCTCGACGACGGCGGCCGTCCGTGGATCGACCTGTTCCACGCCGCCGAGGACGCCATGCGCGACATGCGCTTCGACCTCATCCACCTCGCCGACGTGCGGCCCGACCAGCGGTCGCGCCTGCTGGAGACCACCCTGGATGCATCCGCTCTTCGTTCGCTTGTCGGCTGACCTGGGCGAACTGCGCCGGGAACTGCGCGAGATCGACGCCGCCGAGGCCCTGTTCGACGCCCAGGGGGGACCCCTCGCCCAATCCTGGGCGCGCTGGAAGGCGCTGGCCGCCGGTACCGAGGGCGTCTACACCGGCATCGAAAAGATCCTGCGCATGATCGCGCGCGAGATCGACGACTACGTTCCCGACGACGAGTCCTGGCACCGATCCCTGCTCCAGCAAATGGCGCTACCCCTGGAAGGCGTGCGCCCGGCCGTGCTGTCGCCCGACACCTTCCGCCTGCTCGACGAGTTGCGCGGCTTTCGTCATCGGGTTCGCAACATCTACGGGTTCAGTCTGGACCCCGAATTCGTGAAGACGAATCTCGCCCGCCTGCGTCTCGCGGTCCCCGCCTTCGAACAGGATTTCGCGCGGCTGGCCGAAGCGGTCGGCTAGACCATTCATCCTTTTGGTGGTATTGCCATCATGAAACGTATGAATGGAGATGCAACGTGTTCAAACTGCTCGTCCTGGCGGCGATCATCGCCTCGACTTACAGTACGGCCTCGGCAGGCGCGTCCTACGAAGCCATGTCGATGGCGTTCTGCAACGCCCGCGCCGACCAATACACCACCAAATCCAATCAACAGACCGGCCAATGGCACAAATGCACGGAAGCGGAGAACGCGGCGAAGGCTAGGCTTTCCGGAATGCAGACCTCGGAGCGGGTCAACCGCATCTGTACGCCCCTGTCCACCTATCGTGGCGGGACATTCTCGTACGCCGCCTTTGAGAACTGCATCAACAGCATGCGCTGACCGCTCACCAATGCCCCATCCGCATGCGCGGCGGGCGGCCGAGCAGCAGTTTGGGCGCAGGTGGCGACGGAACGGGCGGCGGCGCGGCGCATCGCCGTTCCACCACGCGCAGGATGCGGCGCAGGAAGGCGCGTTTGTGCCGGCGCCGCCAAGCCTCCAGGCTCCAGTCGCGCGCATGGGGTTCGACCCTGAAGCGGCACGACAGGAAGGCCCAGGCGCGCACGGCGTCCGAGTCGGGGGTGGCGACGGTCAACGGGACCAGATGGTATTCGCGGCCCTCGAACACCATCAGACGGTGGACCGAGGGCTGGTCCAATCCGCAGGCCAAGCGGCCCAGCACGAGTCCGGTTGGATGCGGCAGCAGACAGGGATAGTCGCGTCCGGCCACGCCGACGCGGCGAAAGCCGCGCAGGGCGGCCGGCGGCGTCGCCTCGTCGGGCAGCGGCCGGCCGAGCACCACGCGGCGCACGTCCGGGTCCAGCAAGGTCCCGAAGAAGAACAGGTTCACATCATTCGACCCTCTGGGTCAGCAGCGCGCCGCGCGAGGCCATCACGTAAAGGCCGACATGGTGCATGGCGTCCTGCGGATGGGTGGCCGTGTCGGGCAGCCCCAGCTTGGCCGCCACCTCGGCCGGCAGATCGTAGGTGGCGCAGCCCGGCTCGTGAACCACGATGTCGGCCAACGACGGCATCAGGCCGTGATTGCGCGCCGACAACAGGGTCAGCACGAAATCCATCACGCAGATGTCGGTGCAGATGCCGACCACCACCACCGAGTCGAGGTGGTTGGCGTTAACCCAATCGACCACCGCGTTGCGGCCGGTGGACAGCTCGATGGCGCCCACGAAACCGTTGATGCAGTCCTTGCGCAGCAGCGTGGCGCCCGCCGCGTCGGCCAGCCAGGCGAGGTCGGGAACCAGGTTCTCCTGGCCGGTGCCGATCTCGCAATGGGGCGGATAGGGCGGTTCGGGCTTGCCCGGCACATGGCTGTCGAGAAAGGCCATCACCGGCGCGCCGCGTTCCAGGAAGGCGCGGGCCAGCCGGTCGGTCTCGGCGACCATGCGGGTCACCTGGGCGTTGGGCGCCGGCGGCGCCAGCGGGCCTTGGCCCACGCTGGCGAAGCCGTTGACCTCGTCGACGATCACCAGTCCGGCGCGCCGCGATGGCGCGTCGAACGGGGCGAACGCGATGGGAAGTTGCGTGGCGATGCTCATGGCATGGCCTCCTTGCTTAAACTCGCCACCACCCGGCTTGGCGGCAGCCTGACTCTGACCGTGGTGCCGGCGCCGGGCGCGCTGTCGATGGTCAGTTCGCCGTCGTGCAACTCGACGAAGGCCTTGGTCAGGGGCAGCCCCAACCCGGTGCCGTCGTAGCGGCGCGACAGCGCGCTGTCGACCTGACCGAAGGGCGTCAGGGCCTTTTCCAGGCCCTCGGGGCTCATGCCGATGCCGGTGTCGGTCACCTCGACCGCCAGCCAGCCATCGTCGAGCAGGCGCCCGGTGATCCCGACATTGCCACCGGCCGGGGTGAACTTCACCGCGTTCGACAGCAGGTTGAGCAGGATCTGCTTGAACCGCCGCTGATCGACATTGACCATCGGCAGGTCCTCGGGCAGATCGGCGGTCAACGTCACCTCGGCGCTTTCGGCCCGCTCGCTGATCAGGCGCAACGAGCTTTGCGCCACCAGGGCCAGATCGACCGGCTCGGGATGCAGTTCGACGTTGCCCGACTCGACCTTGGACATATCGAGGATCTCGTTGATCACGTCCAGGAGATGCCGGCCCGAATCGTGAATGTCCTTCATGTAATCGTGGTAGACCGGGCTGCCCACCGGTCCCATCAGCTCGTGGACCATGATGTCCGAGAAGCCGATGATCGCGTTGAGCGGCGTGCGCAATTCGTGGCTCATATTGGCCAGGAATTCCGACTTGGCGCGGTCGGCCAGCTCGGCCGCCTCCTTCGAGGCGCGCAACTGCTCCTCGGCCCGCTTGTGGTCCGAGATGTCCTTGAAGATGCCCTGGACGATGCGCCGGTCGCCGACCATCACCACGGTGCAGTCGAGATCGACCGGCAGGCTGCCGCCGCGCCCGTCGAGCACCGCCATGTCGCCGATATGGGCGCTGCCGGTCTCGGGGATGGCGGCGAAGGCGGCGCGCAGGCGCGCGACATGGGTCGGCGCGCACAGCCGATCGAAGGGCTGCGCGTGCAGCCGGGCCTCGACCGCCCCGAACATCTCCTCGGCCTTGCGATTGACCTCGAGCACCCGTCCGGCCTCGTCGGCCAGCACGATGGCGTCGGCGGCGTCGTCCATCAGGGCGCGGTATTTCTCTTCCGAGCGGCGCAACGCCTCTTCGCCGCGTTTGCGCTCGGTGATGTCCTGGATCAGGCTGAAATAGCCCAGCACCGCGTCGTTGGTCGCGATGTGGGGAACGTGCGTGGCGTGGTAATAGCGCCGCGAGCCGTCGGGCAGGTCGATCCAGCCTTCGTAGCTGACCTCCTTGCCGGCCAGCACCTTGATGACGCGCGGCGCGACGTCGCGGTGGAACTCGGCGCCCAGCACCTCGGCCATGGTGCGGCCCAGGATGCGGTCGTAGGGGAGCCCGAACCACTCGACATAGCGACGATTGACGAACTGGTAGCGCTGTTCGCGGTCGACATAGGCGATCAGGCCGGGCGTCGCGTCGGCGATCAGGCGGATGCGCTGCTCGCTCTCGCGCGTCACCTCCTCGGCCCGCTTGCGCTGCTGGATTTCCTGCTGCAGCCGGCGGGTGCGCTCCTCGACCCGCTGTTCGAGATCGTCATGGGCGCTTTTCAGCGCGATCTCGGCCTCTTTGCGGCCGGTGATGTCGAGCACCGTGCCCGAGACGCGCACCTGCCCGTCCTCCTCGACGCCGACCTCGCCGCGCTCGTGGACGAAGCGCTGGCGGCCATCGGGACGCAGCACGCGATACTCGACCGAATAGGGCGTCAAGGCGCCCATCGCCCGGCGCAGCATCGATTCGACCATGTCGCGGTCGGCGGCGTGGACGAAGCCGCGGAAGGCGTCGTAGGTCGCGGCGAAGCCCAGCGGCTCCAGCCCGAAGATGCGGTAGACCTCGTCCGACCACCACATCACGTCGGTGCCCGGATTCCAGTCCCAGTTGCCCAGATTGGCGAGGCGCTGCGCGTTGGCGAGGCTGGCCCGCACGGCGTCCAGCGAGCGCTCGGCGCGGCGCCGTTCCGAGATGTCGCGCGCCACCGAGACCACCTCGGTGACCACCCCGCCGCGTTCGACCGGGCGGCGGCTGGCCTCGAACCACGCCCAGGCGCCGTCGCGCCGTCGCATGCGGAAGGCCACCGCGCTGGCCGCCGTCGCCGAACAGGCGCGCTCGCAGTCGTCGGGGTGGATGAATTGCGAGACCGCCTGGCCGACCAGCTCGTCAGCGCCATAGCCCAGCAGTTCGCGGCAGGACGGCGAGACGTAAAGCCAGGTGCCGTCCGGCGTCTGACGGGTGATCAGGTCGTTGGCGTGTTCGGCCAACAGGCGGTAACGCTGCTCGCTGGCCCGCAATTCGGCCTCGGCGCGCTGGCGGTCGCCGATATCCAGGCCCGAGCTGACGATGAACCGCGTCGAGCCGTCGGGATTGGCCAGAACGGTGCTCGACCAACTGATCGGGATGCGCTCGCCGTCGCGGCCCACCCAGTCGTTCTCGTGTTTGACGCGCTTGGCCTTGCCGCCCAGCCCCGACAGCCGCTCGCGCACCTGATCGCGCTGATCGAACGGCACCAGCACGTCCCAGATGACCTTGCCGCGCAGTTCGGCGAAGGCCCAGCCCGAGGCGGCGACGCAGGCCGGGTTGAAATGCACGATCCGCCCCTCGGGGTCCAGCACCACGATCAACGCGCCGGTGGTGTCGAGGATCGCCGAGACGAAGTCGCGCTCGCGCCGCAAGCCACGCTCGGCGGTGGCCCGCTCGGTCGAGTCGACGGCGTACAGGCGCACCCCGCCCGCCGCCGGGCTGGGGTGATAGGTCCACGAGATCATCCGGCCGCCGGTCTCGGACATCACGTCGCTGCGGATTCGCCCATCGGCCAGGCAGCCGGCGACCAGCGCCGCGTGCTCGGGCGGCAGGATCGATTCGATGGCCGGCGGATCGCAGGTTCGCGCCAAGTCGCGCGCCGCCGCGTTGGCGTACACCACGTCGCCGTCGTCGTCGGTGCCCAGGATGGGGTACGGGTTTTCCTGCGGGAAGGCGGCGAGCAGCCGGTTTTCCTCGGTCAGCCGCTTGCGCTCGAAGGCGTGGCGCAGGGTGCGGGCCAGCAACTGGCCGTCATATTGGCCCAGCACCAGATAATCCTGGGCGCCGCGGCGCACCGGGTCCAGTTCCTCGGCCTCGTCATGGGAATGGGTCAGCAGCACCAGCGGCAGGCGCGGCGCGGCGCGGATCAGGCTTTCGATGACCTCGACGCCCTCACCGTCCGGCAGACGGGAATCGGCCATCACCACGTCGAATTGCTGGCGCCCCACCAGCTCGATGGCGTCGGCCAGCCGACGCGCCAGCACGGCCTCGCACGGCCGGCCCACCGCCAGCAGCGTATCGAGTCGCACCGCCTCGGCCGTCTCGCCCTCGACCAGGAGGATTCGCAGGCGCCGGCTGTCGGCCGGCCTGTCGCGCGGAATGGTTTGCGCCCTCGACAAACATCCTCCCTTTGGAACGCTTCAATCGGCCGGCAAGGCCACCCCGCTTAGCGTCAACTGGCTGGCCAGGATGGCCCGCAGCCGTTTCAAGCCATCGACCGAGCGCGCCTCGCAGCGCGCCACCAGAACCGCCTGGGTGTTCGAGGCGCGCAGCAGCCACCAGCCGTCCGGGGTCGAGACGCGCACGCCGTCGATGTCGGACACGGTGGCGCCCTCGCGTTCCAGCCGCGCCTTGACCTCGCCGATCACCGCGAATTTGCGCTGGTCGGCGCAGTCGAAGCGCATCTCGGGCGTGTTGACCATATGCGGCAGCCGATCATAGCGCGCCGACAGGTTTTCGGGCAGGCGGGCGACCACGCCCAGGAAGCGCACCGCCGCGTAAAGCGCGTCGTCGAATCCGAAATAGCGGTCGGCGAAGAAGATGTGGCCGCTCATCTCGCCGGCCAGCGGCGATCCGGTTTCGGCCATCTTGGTCTTGATCAGCGAGTGCCCGGTCCGATACATCAGCGGCGTGCCGCCCAGCCGGGCGATCTCGTCGAACAGCGCTTGGCTGGCCTTGACGTCGGCGATGATGGTGGCGCCGGGCCGCGTCTTCAGCACGTCCTCGGCCAGCAGCATCATGATCTGGTCGCCCCACAGGATGCGGCCCTGGCCGTCGATCACCCCGATTCGGTCGCCATCGCCATCGAATGCGATCCCGACATCGGCTTGCTCGGCCAGGACGGCGTCCTGGAGCTGAATCAGGTTGTGCGGCTCGGTCGGGTCGGGGTGATGGGCCGGGAAGGTGCCGTCGATCACCTCGTTCAGCAGCACGTGGCGGCCGGGCAGCCCCTTGACCAGTTCGACCATCGCCTCGCCGGCGGCGCCGTTGCCGGCGTCCCACACCACGGTCAGCGGGCGCCGGCCGTCATAGTCCTCGAGCAGGCGGGCGACGTAGCGGGCCAGCATCGGCTCGTCCGCGGCACCACCGGAGCCGGTCTCGAAATCGCCGGCCGACGCCATTTCGCCCAGCTTGCGGATGTCGGGGCCGAAGAACGGCTTGCCGCCCATCACCATCTTGAAACCGTTGTGGGTGGGCGGATTGTGCGAGCCGGTGACCATGATCGCCCCGTCCGCCGCCATGTGCTTGCCGGCGAAATACAGCATCGGCGTCGGCCCCAGCCCGACCCGCAGCACCTGACAGCCGGTGGCGGTCAGGCCGCCGACCAGCGCCGCCTCCAGGCTGGGCGAGGACAGGCGGCCGTCACGACCGACGCACACGTTCCGCCCGCCCGCCCTGCGCACCAGGGTGCCAAAGGCGCGCCCGATCGCCGCCGCATCCGCCTCGTGCAGCGTCTCGCCGACGATGCCCCGGATGTCGTACTCGCGCAGAATGGTCGGATTGAAACGATGCGCCTCGGTCATGCTGCCCCACTAAGCTGAAAGGTACTGTCCGGTAGTGTTCGGGTGGTTGTCAAGGCGCCGCCGAACCACTATCCGGGCGTCCGACACAGAGATAACGGAATCCAGCCGCCACCATCTCCTCAGGGTTGTAGACATTGCGAAGGTCGACCACCACCGGGGCCTTGAGGAGCTGTTTGACGCGCGCCTGATCCAGGGCGCGGAACTCGTTCCATTCCGTCAACAGCACAAGCGCGTCCGCATCCTTGATGGTGTCGTAGGCATTTTCGCAATAGTCGATGTCGTTGAGCAGTTTCCTGGCCTCGTCCATGCCCTCGGGGTCGAAGGCGCGGATGCGGGCGCCGGCCTTCTGCAAGGTGGGAATGATCTCCAGGCTGGGGCTGTCGCGCATGTCGTCGGTGTTGGGCTTGAAGGTCAGGCCCAGGACGGCGATCGACTTGCCCTCGACCGAGCCGCCGCAGGCGTCGATGATCTTCTCGGCCATCCGCTTCTTGCGCTCGTCGTTGACCGCCACCACCGTTTCGACGATGCGCAGCGGCGCGCCGTGCTGGCGCGCCGTGCGCACCAGGGCCAGCGTGTCCTTGGGGAAGCACGAGCCGCCATAGCCGGGGCCGGGATGCAGGAACTTGCGCCCGATGCGGCCGTCGAGCCCGATGCCGCGCGCCACGTCGTGGACGTCGGCGCCGACCCGCTCGCACAGATCGGCGACCTCGTTGATGAAGGTGATCTTGGTCGCCAGGAAGGTGTTGGCCGCGTATTTGATCAGTTCCGAGGTCTCGATCGAGGTGAACAGGATCGGCGTCTCGATCAGGTACAGCACGCGGTAAAGCTGGCGCATGACCTGGCGCGCCCGCTCGGACGTGGTGCCGATCACCACCCGGTCGGGCCGCATGAAGTCGTTGATCGCCGAGCCCTCGCGCAGGAATTCGGGGTTCGAGACGACGTCGAACTCGGCGTCGGGGCGTTCCTCGCGGATGATCCGCTCGACCTCGCGGCCGGTGCCCACCGGCACGGTCGACTTGGTGACCACCACGGTGTAGCGGTCAAGGCTGCGGGCGATCTCGCGCGCCGCCTGATAGACGTAGGACAGATCGGCGAAGCCGTCGCCGCGCCGGCTGGGGGTGCCCACCGCGATGAACACCGCGTCGGCGCCGCGCACCGCGCTTTCCAGCGAGGTGGTGAAGCTGAGCCGGCCGGCCTTGACGTTGCCGTCGACCATCTCGTCGAGACCCGGCTCGTAGATCGGCATCACGTTGCGTTTGAGCCGTTCGATCTTGCTTTCATCTTTGTCGACGCAGATCACGTCGACACCAAACTCGGAAAAGCAGGTGCCCGAGACGAGGCCCACATAGCCCGTCCCGATCATGGCGACACGCATGACGATACCTCCTCACCCGAAGGGGAAACGGCGCCCCGGACGGGGCGCCTGCGCTCGATCAAGCCAATTGGAAGCTTTTCAACACTTCGACCACCTGATCCTTCAGGTCGTCGCGGTGCAAGGCGAAGGCGATATTGGCGTGCAGAAAGCCCACCTTGTCGCCGCAGTCGAAGCGCTGACCCTCGAAGCGCAGCCCGTGGAAGGGCACCGAATCGATGGTCTGGGCGATGGCGTCGGTCAGTTGGATCTCGCCGCCCGCCCCGCGCTCCTGGCGGTCGAGATGTTCGAAGACCTGCGGATGCAGGATATAGCGCCCGGTGATCGACAGGGTCGAGGGCGCGGTGGCCGGGTCGGGCTTCTCGACCAGGCCGCGGGCGCGGGCCAGTCGCCCATCGTCGTGCTGGACATCCAGGATGCCATAGCGGCGGGTATGCTCGCGCGGCACGTCCATCACCGCCACCACGTTGCCGCCGACCTCGGTATGGACGGCGACCAACTGCTTCAGGCAGGGCGTGCGGGCCAGGATCAGATCGTCCGGCAGGATGACGGCGAAGGGCTCGTTGTCGACCAGATCGCGGGCGCACCAGATGGCGTGGCCTAAGCCCAGCGGCTCTTGCTGGCGGGTGTAGGAGACCTGGCCGGATTTCGGCATCCAGGCGGTGACCGCCTCGATCTCCTTGACCTTGCCGCGTTCGCGCAGGGTGCGCTCAAGGTCGGGGGCGTGGTCGAAATGGTCCTCCAGCGCGGTTTTGCCGCGGCCGGTGACGAAGATGAAGTGTTCGATGCCGGCGGCGCGCGCCTCCTCCACCGCGTACTGGATCAGCGGCTTGTCGACGACCGGCAGCATCTCCTTGGGCATCGCCTTGGTGGCGGGAAGGAACCGCGTCCCCATGCCGCCCACCGGAAATACCGCCTTGCGCACGCGTCTGGCCATGAAAACCCCTCTTCCCATCAAGCTCGAGCGCCCGCTTTTTGCCATGCCACGGCCGCGGAAGCAACCGGCGCATCAGGAGTTGAGCAGAAGGTCACGCGCCTGATTGAGCTTAGCCGCAAGGTAACTCGATCCGCCATGGTCGGGATGAAGTTTGACCATCAGGCGACGATAGGCCTCTCGAACGTCGTCCTGGCTGGCCCC
>JADFZP010000001.1:12383-21576 GCA_015232485.1 Alphaproteobacteria bacterium | reverse complement strand
GAAGTTTGACCATCAGGCGACGATAGGCCTCTCGAACGTCGTCCTGGCTGGCCCCACTTTCGAGGCCCAACACCTCGAAAGCCTCGGCCCGGCTCATCCCGCCGGGCGCCTGGGGCTCGTCCGGCGGGGCCTCGCGCCATTCCGGATGGGTGCGATCGAGCCACGCCTCGAGAAGCTGCGAAGACTGCGCGTCGGCTTGGCACTCGCGCAGCAGCGTTTGCAGTTCCGCCACCTCGAGATCGTCGAGCGAGCGCCCGCGGAACGGCCCCTCCAGCACCGTGCCCGACAGCGCGCCGGTGTCGTGATCGAGCGACATCGCCAGGAACCGGCTGTTGACCTCGGAACGCTGGCCGCCGGCCGGGGCGCGCGCCGTCCCGCGCGCCGAATTCCAGGCGCCCCGCACGCCTTTCACGATGTTGTGCAGATAATAGCCGCGCGCGATCCACGGCAGCGACGCGGCGACCGCCGCCATCAACCAAGCCAGCCGGCCGGTGAGCAGCAGCAGCAAGCCGCCGCCGACCAGCAGCAGCGCGGCCGTCCATTTGGCGGTGCGCAAAATGGTGGCGGGCTGGCTGACGACGAACCAGCGGGCCACCAGCAGCAGCCCCAGCAAGCCGAGGAGCAGCGTCAAGAGCAGCGGATTCACGGGCGGCTCCCCGTCACCTGATGGGTCAGCTCGGGCACCCGGCCGCCGCGCCGGCCGCTCCAATCCTCCAGCGCCTTGCGCCCGCCCACCGCGAACACCGCCACCGCGCTCAACAGATCGCGAAGCTGGCGCGGACTCGACGCGTCGAAACGCAGGCACGCGCCGCCCGACAGCCGCGCGATCTGGGGAAACACCCTGGCCGCCGCCGGATCGTCACCCTCGTGGAACAGGAACACCGGCACGCCGAGCAGGCCCAACTGCCCGGCCAGATGGCACAGCCGGTCGGCATCCTCCTCCATGCAGTCGCCGACGAACACCACGGCGTTGACCTTGGTGGCCTTTGTCTCGGCGGCGGCATGCGACAGCACCCGCTCGATCTGCGTCTGGCCTCCCAGGCAGCGCACCTCGCCCATGCGCGCCAACAAGGCGTCTGCGGACGCTAGCCAAGGACTCGCCTCGAACTCGCCGAAGCCCCGGTACCAGGCGAGCTGGATGTCGAGCGTGCCCAGCGCCGCCGTCTCCTGGAACATCGCCGCCTGGATGCCCATCGCCTGCTTCCAACTCGGCTCGCGGCTGGCGGTGGCGTCCATGGCGAACAACAACCGCCCCCGCCCCGCCCCGGCCCGCGCCGGCGTGGCGGCCAACTTCCTCAAAAACGCGTCGACCTCGGTGGCCCGCGGCGTCGGCGCGGGCGGACGGTGTTTTTCGGTCATGGGTATTGAGATAGGTCGGAATTGGCCGGGCGTCCACTGGGGGGTTAACGACCTCGAATTCGCATGATGAGGTAAAGACCTTCACCAACTGTGCTATCTGACTGCGAATGAAGTGCACGCACTTGGCCGACGATCGGCTATTTATCGAACATTAGGACCAGAGCCTCATCCGCGCCATCAGCCCATTGCGATGCAAAATCTCCCGCCGTCGTCACAACGAGTCCGCGCGCCGAGTCAGCCATCTCAACGCTCGTTGACGAAATACTTTTTACCACAACAAAATGGTTCGACCCCGCATCGTCTCTAATGCGAGCAATAAAAGGTACAGGAACAAGCGATATTTGGGACAATGAAACCTTTACCCCCTCAGCCTTTACTCCGAACCTGCGGGACACTTTTTTTAAATCTAGCAACGAAACACCTTCGCCCAATACAGTTCTTGCTTCACTAAAACTCTTATCTTTCATAATCTCGAACAAAATCAAGTCTTCATCGACCACTTGGTAATAAGAGAAACGAAGAATAGTCGCTATCGCAGCCGCCCCACAGGAGTAGTCGTTCTTCTGGCGAACGATCCCGTCAAACTTTATATCAAGCAAATTTGAAATCGCGTCGCCATGCACTGGCAGCCGATTTACTAGCCTCATACTAGACGTCTTCCGGTCACATCCGGACGTTACAAGGCTAATCGCAACGACACCACTAAAGGTGAAACGGTGCAGAAAACCCAATGAGAACCGTGTTATCTTCCCTGCCAATCCCGATGTCAAAAAATGGCTCCAGCGAAACGCGCTTCGTAGCGTCTGCGGTAAAATATACCTTGAGGTTGTAGGATTCTTCAAGAAGACTGGGGACACCTTCAAATCCGCCTGCTGCGATTTCACGGTTCCATCCCAACTGAGTTCCAATAAAAAATTTTTCATTTGCTGCCACCGCAACTCCGGCGGTTGCGTAGGCCGAACCACCGATCTGCGCATAGTCCTGGAGAATTGCGGAATAGCCTGCCCCAAAGTGGATTAGCAATGGGTCATGCTTCCACAAAAAAACCAACCCAGGCGAAGCTATTAGCTCTCCTCCATCAACACTCCATCCAGCATATACATTTCCGATTACCGCTGGAAATAAGACACGCTGATCCATCAGCTTATACGCTATTGAAGAATAAATTGTCTCAAAGCGAACTACCTCGTCTTGTTGTTCAATTCCAAAACCGCCAGAAATGCTCACAGAATCCGAAACTCCGTACATCAAATCTACAGATGCCGCCAAAGATCGTTGATCGTATTCATTGTTTCTCTCATGGCTTATTAGGGACACAGTTGGCGTAATGAAAATCGCGCCCTTACCCGCCATTCCGACTCGTGAGGCAACATGAACATCGCCAACCGGCGGATCTGATGCCACGACTTTTGACGCGGTAAGGAGATTTTCTCTAAAATTATAAACTGAGCAAAACAGTAACAATAGGCGCCCATCCACAACCCTGCCAACGAAATCACCTGATGCTGCTTTTTCCGCCACTTCCGGCAGTGACATCCCTGTAAAAACAGCTGCCTCGACCTCTGTCATTATCGAGTCTGATGCGCACTTCGCCCAAGCAGTTTGGGGCGCGGCAGCCAAACAGGCTATCAAGAGAAGAAATATCTGCTTCACAGCGTCCTCTAATAAAAATAAGGTCGGCGGAATGACCCAGCCATCCCGCCGACCAGCGCCTATCAATACATACAGTCGTAATAATAGTCCTTACCTTTCTGGGTTACATAGAAGCACCTTCCCTTGAACATCCGTGTCCACCAGCTGATCTTGTTCCCATACTGATCGTAGTTTGCCTGCCCCCGCACCGCAGCCAACTCCTCATCGCTAGCCATGACAGCCGACGAGGGAAGACTCACGCGTCCATTGCCAAGGTCCGTTACTGCGGCATGATTCGGCCGCTCAGACGCGGTGGCAGACAAGGTTGCGAAAATCCCGCATATTACGACAATCGCAAAGCTTCTCATGGTCACCTCCAATTTTTGGGTGCATAAAGTGTATCAAGCGTTTTGAATTTGCGCAATCGAGCGGCTCACGAATCCCTAAGCCAAGAACACGCGGCGAAAAAGCGAATTACCCCCCAATCCCCACCGCCTCGATCAACTGCCGCAATTCCTGCCGCGCCGCGACGTGGCTCAAGGTCATCTCGCCGCCGCCGTTTTCGCGGCCCAGGTCGAACAGGGTCAGGCCGTCGAGGAACAGTTCGCGGTAGATCACCCGTTCGCCCAGCCCGGCCACCATGCGGAAGGCCAGGCGTTTCGCCAGGGTGTTCAGCACCGCCTCGACCTCGCGCTTGTTGCGGGCGTCGACGTGGGACAGGCGGTTGCGCAGGACGATCCAGTCGACCGCGCCGCGCTCGCCGCGCAGGGCGCGTTGCTTTTTGGTTTCCCAGATCATCTCGGCGTAGTGGCTGAGACGGGTGATGCGCAGGCTGCCGCCGGCTTCGACGCGGGCCAGCACGTCGAGATCGACGAAGCTGTCGTTGATCGGCGTCACCAGGGTGTCGGCGAAGGAATGCCCCAGCCGCGACAGCGGGCTGTCCGAGCCCGGCGTGTCGATCACCACCACCTCGCACGCGCCGGCCAGACGATCGAGAACCGCGAGCAGGCGGGCCTCGTCGGCGGCGCGGTCGGCGGTGGGCGGCACCGGCTCGTGGTCGGGCAAGGCGAGGCCGGGGGAGCGGTTGCGTCGGTTCTCGACATAGCGGGTCAGCGTCGCCTGACGCGCGTCGAGGTCGATGCTGCCGACCTTCACGCCTTGATGCAGCAGATGGACGATCAGATGCATCGAGACGGTGGACTTGCCGGTTCCGCCCTTCTCGTTGCCCAGAACGATGATTCGCGCCCGCCCGCTCATGCCGAGGCGCCGCGCAGCCAGACCGCCGTGTCGTGGAACAGGCCGCCGCCGCGCGGCGGGGCGGGCTCGGCGCCGGTCAGGGCGTTGATGCCGATGCCCTCGACGAAGGCGCCGTTGGGCCAGATGCTTTCGGCGACCAGCACGCCGCGCTGGAGTCCATCGAAGGCGCGGGCGTGCAGCGCCACGGCGCCGCGCCGGTTGCCCAGGCGGACCAGTTGGCCGTCCTTCAGCCCGGCCGCCGCGAGGTCGTCGGGATGGACCATCACGGTGGGCCGCGCCTCGGAACGGCGCGCCGTGGCCGTCTCGGTGAAGGTGCTGTTGAGGAAATCGCGGGCCGGCGCGGTGACCAGCCGGAACGGGTGTTCAGCGTCGGCCTGCTCGTCGATCGGCAGCCAGTCGGGCCATTCCGGCAGGACCGAGGCGTCGCCCGCCCCCGCCGCCGCCCAGTCGGGCTTGAAGCGGAAACGACCATCCGGCGTGCCGAAACCATCGAGGAAATGCATGGTCTCGAAGCTTTTGGCGCAGTCGATCCAGCGCATCGACGCGGCCTCCTCGGCGCCGGGCAGGTTCGAGGCGCGCAAGGTGGCGTCGATCATCTGCCAACCGCTCATCTGGAAGGCGGGATGGTCGATGCCCAGCCGCGAAGCCAGGGCGCACACCACGTCATGATTGTCGCGGCTTTCGGCGAAGGGCTCGATCACGGCGCGCGCCACCTGGAGGAACGGCGTGCCATACGAGGTGTAAAGGTCGTCATGTTCCAGGAAGGTGGTGGCCGGCAGCACCAGGTCGGCCATGCGCGCCGTGTCGGTCATGAACTGCTCGTGGACGCACAGGAACAGATCCTCGCGTTCGAGCCCCCGGCGGACCAGCGTCGAATCGGGCGCCACCGAGGCGGGGTTGGAATTCTGCACCAGCATCGCCTTGACCGGCGGGCCTTCGCCGAGATCGCGCCGATCGCCGGTCAGGGCCGGGCCGATGCGGCACATGTCGATGCCGCGCACACCGGGCCGCGCCAGATCGGCGGCGTCGAGCAGGGTGCGGTCGAGCGCCACCACGCCCGAGGGGTTCCACAACGCGCCACCTCCCTCGACCGTCCAGGCGCCGGTCACCGCCGGCAGGCACGAGGCGGCGTGCATCGACACCGCGCCCAGGCGCGAGCGGGTGAAGCCCATCCCCAGCCGCAGGAAGCTGCGCTTGGTCGCGCCATACATCCGCGCGAAGGCGATGATCGAATCGGCCGGCACGCCGGTGATCGCCTCGGCCCAGGCCGGGTCGCGGGGCCGCAGATGGGCCTCGAAGTCTTGCCAGCGCGCCGTGTGGCGTTCGAGATAGTCGCGATCGGCGTAGCCTTCCGCGAACAGCACATGCATGACGGCGCAGGCCAGCGCCGCGTCGGTGCCGGGGCGGAGCATCAGATGGAGATCGGCGCGCTCGGCGGTCGCGGTGCGGTAGGGATCGACCACCACCAGCTTGGTGCCACGCGCCCGGCGCGCCTTGGCGAACCACGACATCACCTGGATCTGGGTCGAGGCGGCGTTGGTGCCCCACAGGACGATCACGTCCGACTGCGCCATCTCGCGCGGATCGGTGCCCAGCTTGCGGCCGGCGCCGGCCATCCAGCCCGATTCGGCGATGGTCGAGCAGATCGTCTCGCCCTGCAGCGAGGCGCCCAGCGCGTGGCGCAGCCGCTTGGCCGCGCCGCGCTGCACATGGCCCATGGTGCCGGCGTAGTGATAGGGCCAGATGCTCTCGGCGCCAAAGCCGTCGCGCGCCTCGACGAATTTGGCGGCCAGCAGGTCGAGCGCGTCGTCCCAGGCGATCGGCTCGAACCGGCCGCTTCCCTTCGGCCCGACCCGGCGCAAGGGCTGGCGCAGCCGGTCGGGATGATGGACGCGCTCGGCGTAGCGCGACACCTTGGCGCAGATCACGCCGTCGGTGTAGGGCTGCGCCGCGCCGCGCACCTTGCCGATGCGATCCGGCCCCAGCCTCTCGACTTCCAGCGCGCAGGCGCTCGGGCAATCATGCGGGCAGACGGACGGGACATAGCTCACGGCGGCACTCCTGGAACGGGTGGCCGGAAGTTTAGCCAGGGGGCCGGCGCGAAGGCAATGCCACTTCCCGCTTGACCCCGGCCCGGCCTGCTGCAAGCGTCTGGGGATGAGCAGCGAGAGCATCGAGTGCGCGGTGATCGGGGCCGGCGTGGTGGGGCTGGCGGTGGCGCGCGCCCTGGCGCTGGCCGGGCGCGAGGTGGTGGTGCTGGAGGCGGCCGACGCGATCGGCACCGGCATCTCGTCGCGCAACAGCGAGGTGATCCATGCCGGCATCTATTATCCGGCCGGTGGCCTGAAGGCGCGGCTGTGCGTCGCCGGGCGGCGGGCGCTGGTCCCCTACTGCCGCGAGCATGGCGTGCCGCATCGCATGGTCGGCAAGCTGATCGTCGCCACCAGCGCCGCCGAGACCGAGCTGCTGCCGGCTTTGATGGCCAAGGCCGCCGCCAACGGGGTCGACGATTTGAGGCTTCTTTCAGCCGCCGAGGCGCGGGCGCTTGAGCCGGATTTGGCCTGCACCGCCGCCGTGCTGTCGCCCTCGACCGGCATCGTCGACAGCCACGCCTTGATGCTGTCCTATCTGGGCGAGGCCGAGTCGCGGGGCGCCAGCCTCGCCTTGCGCGCGCCGGTGATCGGCGGACGGGTGGCGGACGACGGCATCCATCTCGATGTCGGCGGCGCCGATCCGATGGAACTGGTGTGCCGGGCGGTGGTCGATTCGGCCGGGCTGGGCGCCTGGGCGGTGGCGCGCTCGATCAAGGGCGTGCCGCCCGCCAGCATTCCGCCCGGCCATCTGTGCAAGGGCAATTATTTCGCCCTGACCGGCAAGCGGCCCTTCGCGCATCTGGTCTATCCGGTGCCCGAGGCGGCCGGGCTGGGCACCCATTTCACGCTCGACATGGGTGGGCAGGGCCGTTTCGGTCCCGATGTCGAATGGGTGACCGACGAGGACTATACGGTCGACGCGCGGCGCGCCGACGCCTTTTACGGCGCCATCCGCCGCTATTGGCCGGGATTGCCCGACGATGCCCTGGTCCCCGCCTATGCCGGCATCCGGCCCAAGCTGCAAGCGCCCGGCGAGCCGGCCCGCGACTTCCTGATCGAAGGGCCCAGCCAGCATGGCGTGCCGGGCTGGGTGGCGCTGTACGGCATCGAATCGCCGGGGCTGACCGCCTCGCCGGCCATCGCCGACATGGTCGCGGAGATGCTGGCATGAAGGCCGCGATGATCGCCCTGCTCGCCGCCCTGACCCTGGCCGGCGCAGCCCTTGCCGCCGACAAGAAGGCCAAGGCGGTGGTCATTCCCGACCCCTATTCGCGGCTGGCGCCCGAGGAGGGCGCGTTCGTGCCGCTTGACCAGATTCCCAATCACCGCCAGCTCATGCGCGACATCGTCGACGAGTTGTCGGCCTATGCCAAGAAGCGCGACGGCCGCTTCATCGTGCTGGTCCGCAATGGCTGGGATCTGATCGCCAAGGGCCGCCGCGAGGCGGTGTGGGAGGATCTGCGCTTCCCCTCCCAGGCCGAGACGCGGCCGCCCGAGGGCAGCCCCAACCGCGCCTTCCTGCGCGGCATCGACGGATTCGTGGCCAACGGGGTGTTCTGCGACCGCGCCAATCCCGCCGAGAAGACCGCCGACGAGCCGCGCGCCGCCATGCTCGCCGCCGCCGAGGTGGTGCGCCAAGCCGGCCGCCGCATGCTGGATATCGAGGTCTGCGCCAAGCCCCTGATCGACGAGGCGGCGCGCGAGGCCGGCAAGGCGCGACTGCTCGCCCATTCACGCCAGGACGCGGCCTTCGACGCGGTGCCGAACTGGCCGCCGCCCGGCGAGAACGCCGCCCACATCGAATCGCTGGGGGCGGCGCGCAACTTCCTGCCGCTGCTCGACCCCCGCCGCTACGCCACCCGCGCCGAATACGTGATGGCCCTCGAAGACGGCAATCACGACCTGTTGATCGTCGATCCCTTCCATCGCGGCGCCGACAATCTGACCGCCGACGAGATCTACCGCCTGAAATTCAAGCGCCTGGGCGCCCGCCGTCTGGTGCTCGCCGTCTTGAGCGTCGGCAAGGCGCGCGACGACCGGTTCTATTGGGGGCGCGGCTGGGACATGGGCGATCCGTCCTTCCTTGCCGCGGCCGACCCGGCCGAGCCGGGCGCCATGGTGGTCCGCTATTGGGAGCCCGGCTGGAAGGAGATCCTCGGCCGGTCGCTGAAGGGCATCGTCGACCTGGGCTTCGATGGCGTGCTGCTCGACGACCTCGAGGTGAGCCGCTATTTCGAGGCGCTGACCCCCCTGGAATGACCATGATACCGAGGTCTTGGAGCATCGTGCTGGCGCTGGTCGCGCTGCTCACCCTGCTGGGCGTCGTCGCCACGCTGCTGCGGCCGCCGCCGCCCGAAATCGGGCCGGGTATCGCTTGGCCGGATTTCCTCGCCCCGCTCGACAAGGAGCCGATCCTGCGCGCCACCGCCGCCGCTCGGGCGATGGGCCTGGGCGGCTCGTCCGCCTGGGAGACGGGCGGACGAAGCGGCGCCGCCACGCTGGCCGCCCCGCCGGACAAATCCGGCTGCGCGCGCTGGCGCCTCACCCTTTACGGGCCGCCCCATCGGATCGGATTCGTGACGCTGTGCGGAGAGACGAAATAGCTCAGGCCAACAGGCCGAACTCGTCCAGGCTGTCGAGCAGCGCGTCGGTGACCAGCGAGTCGTCGAAGGCCGGCATGCAAGCGGGAACCGGATCGGCGTCGCTATGCAGGTCGAGGAAAGCGCGGATCCGCGCGTTCCGGTAGCCCAGACCGGCCATCGCCGAGCGGAAGGCCGCGACGCCGTCGTCGCGCAGCACGGCGCGCGGGCCGCGCGTATCCTCGGAATCGCCGGGAACCGGCGTGCCGCCCC
>JADFZP010000001.1:0-12356 GCA_015232485.1 Alphaproteobacteria bacterium | reverse complement strand
TGATTTCGGTGCCCTCGGGATAGTCCTCCCAAGTGCTGATGCCGTCATCGGCCCAGGGATCGTCGAATGCGATCCGGATGTGATCGTTCTCGCTCATCGGTCGATCCTACACCGAAAACGTGCGAGATAAAAGAGAGTTGGGACCGGGGAAAGGTCCGCCCCCGCGCCTTTCCCCGGCGGAAGGTCAGCCGGCGAAATAATCCGCGGCGGTGTGACCCTTCCCTTTGCCCATCCGCATCAACCGTGTCTCCTCGTCGCAGACCACCGCGCCACCGGCCTCGGCCAGTCCGCCCTCCTCGCCACAACAGCCGGCGAGCGGGTCGGCGGCGCCGGCCGACAGGCCGCCCATGCCCAGGCGGAAGGCCGCGTAGGCGCGTTCCTCGGTGTCCGCGTCGCCCCGGCGGGTCCCCCAGCCGCGGCCATTGTTGGCGCCGGGGTTGGCGTCGGTGGCGGTGTCGGTATCGGTTCGGTTGCCGCGACCACGCCCGCGCCCGCCCGGCACGAAGTCCTCGTCGGGAGCGCCGTTGCCGCGCCCGCGGCCGCCGGGACGAAAGTCGTCGTCGGGACGACCCCAGGCGGGTGGCTCGTGGGTCGAGTTGTCCTCGCCATCCTCGGCGTCCTCGGCCGTGGCCGGCGGGGTCAGCTCGTCCCAACCCAGCGCGATCAACGCGTCGCGGGTCGGCACCTCGTCAGCGTGACCGCCATCGACCGCCGCCTGGGCGGCGACCAGGATCTCGTCCGGCGCCGGACCAGCCTCGCACTCGGAGCCGTCGCAATCCAAAATCTGTTGCCAGGTGAGGGTCACTCCGGGGCCGGTCGCCTCGACAACCTCATGCTCCGTGTCTTCGGTCTCGAAAGGCCTTTTCTTGGCTTGCGCGCTCATTCTGAGCCTCCTGCTTCTCGGTCGGTTGCGTTCGATGACCCATTTCTGTCACAGATCGGAGCGGTTGCCTGTGCGGGTCGTCACAGGCATGACATAAATTCGACGGAGGGCGACATGCTGATCAGGGCCGCGAGTTTCGACGCGCTGCGCGGCGCCTTCCGCTGGCGCATTCCCGCCCGCTACAATATCGGCGTGGACGTCTGCGACCGGCAGGCTCCCGAGGCGGTGGCGCTGATCGCCGACGACGGCGCGGGCGGCGTGGTCCGCCACACCTTCGGCGAAATCCGGCGATTGTCCAACCGCTTGGCCAACACGCTGGCCGCCCAGGGGGTGGGCCGGGGGGACCGGGTGGCGATCCTGCTGGCGCAAAGCCTGGAAACCGCGGTGGCCCATGTGGCGGCCTATAAGCTGGGCGCCATCGCCTTGCCGCTGTTCACGCTGTTCGGCGAGGACGCCCTGCTCTATCGGCTCGAGGATTCCGGGGCGCGCGCCCTGATCACCGACCACGCCAATCTGGCCAAGATCGAGCCGTTGCGCGACCGGCTGCCGGCGCTCTCGACGGTGCTGTCGGTGGGCGGCGGTCCCGGCGCGCTGGATTTCCACGACAGCCTGTCGCGGGCCTCGGACCAGTTCGCCGCGGTCGACACGGCGGCCGACGATCCCGCTTTGATCATCTACACCTCGGGCACCACGGGGAACCCCAAGGGCGCCCTGCACGCCCATCGCGTGCTGCTGGGCCATTTGCCGGGCGTCGAACTGCCGCATGAGTTCTTTCCGCAAGAAGGCGACCTGTTCTGGACGCCGGCCGACTGGGCGTGGATCGGCGGGCTGATCGACGTGCTGCTGCCGGCATGGCACCATGGCGTGCCGGTGCTCGCCCACCGGGCGCGCAAATTCGACCCCGGCGAGGCGATGGCGCTGATGGGCCGCCACGGCGTGCGCAACGTCTTCATGCCGCCCACCGCGCTGAAGCTGATGCGCCAGGCCGGCATTGGCCGGCGCCCGGACGTCGCCTTGCGCAGCATCGGCAGCGGCGGCGAGACGCTGGGCGAGGAATTGCTGTCCTGGGGCCGCGACACCTTCGGGCTGACCATCAACGAGTTTTATGGCCAGACCGAATGCAATCTTGTGATCGGCAACTGCGCCGGGCTGATGCCGGTGCGTCCGGGCGCCATGGGGCGCGCCATTCCCGGTCACGAGGTCGCCGTGATCGACGCGGGCGGCGCCCCGCTGCCACCCGGCCAAAGCGGCGAGATCGCCGTCCGCCGCGGCGATCCGGTGATGTTCTTGGAATACTGGAACCGTCCCGAGGCGACCGCCGCCAAGTTCCGGGGCGATTGGCTGGCCACCGGCGACACCGGCCGGGTCGACGAGGACGGCTATTTCTGGTTCGAGGGGCGCGCCGACGACGTCATCACCTCGGCCGGCTATCGCATCGGTCCGGCCGAGATCGAGGACTGCCTGATGAAACACCCGGCCGTGGCGATGGCCGCCGCCGTCGGCGTGCCCGATCGGTTGCGCACCGAACTGGTCAAGGCGTTCATCGTACCGCGTCCGGGCTTCGTCCCCTCGGACCGATTGGCCGCCGAGATCCAGGACTTCGTCAAGGCGCGTCTCGCCGCCCACGAGTACCCGCGTCTGGTCGAGTTCGTGGACGAGTTGCCGATGACCCCGACCGGCAAGATTCGTAGACGCGATTTACGGGACCGCGCCCAACTGGACAGGGACATCCATTCGGGTTAAACCTGAAGCGCGTGTTCTACTCGGGGGAACGACCATGCGCGCACACCGGCTGATGGCCCTATTCGCGGCGGCGGTTCTGCTGGCGACGCGACCGGCGCTCGCCGACGAACTGACCGTGGCCGTCACCGAAAACGTGGTCCCCTTCAGCTTTCGCGACGAAGACGGCGCGCTGACCGGCTTCAACGTCGAGGTTGGCCGCGCCCTGTGCGAGGCGATGGGGGCCACCTGTCGCTTCGAGGCGGTTCCCCTGGCCCAGCTTGTCGACGGGGTGGCCGAGGGACGCATCCATTTCGGGCTGGGCAACCTGCTGAAGACGCCCGAGCGCGAAAAGCGGATGGCCTTCAGCCAGTCCTATTGGCGGTCGACCTCGAGCTATGTCGCCCGGCGCGGCGCGACGCCCGGACCCGATGGACTGCCGCCCGGCAGCGCCACCATCGCGGTTCAGGCCGGCTCGCGTCAGGAAAAGCATGTCGGCGAGGCGCTCGCCAGGAACGGTCTCGCGGTACTGACCGCCCACAGCATCGGCGAGGTGCTGCAATTGGTCGCCGACGGCACCGCCGAGGTGGCGCTGGTGCCCACCCTGACCGGGCTGGGTTTCCTGCGCTCTCCGGCCGGCAAGGACCTGGATTTCCTCGGCGAGCCGCTTTCGGGCGGCAATCTGGGCGGCTCGGTGCACATCGTGGTGGCGCCCGGTCGCCCCGATCTGCTGACCCGGCTCAACGGAGCGTTGGACGCCATCCAGAAGGACGGCAGTTACCACGCCATGACCCGCAAATACTTCCCCTTCAGTATCTACTGAGTCAGGCGAATGTCCACCGACCCGCAACTCGGGCGCCTCAGGCTGGCGCCTCTCATCGCCGGAGCGGCGCTCGCCGTACTCGCCATCCTTGCGGTCTTTCTCGGCTCGTTTCTCTATGAGCAAGGTCGGATAGCCCGAATCGCCGAAGGCGCGCGCGCCGCCGTCGGGCCAACCATCTTGGAACGCCAACGCGCCGCCACCAACATCGAGAGACTGAAAAGCTTAGGCGACATCGCCGCCGGTTCGCCGGACGCGCGTACGCGGCGCGAGGCAGCCCTGGCCGCCGAGGCGCTGGCCTTCCATCCCGGCTTCGCCTTCGATCCCGAGCTTCAGGCGCAGGTGCGCGCCGCCCGCCGCACCATCGCGACGGCGGCGGCCGGCTATGACGATCTGGCGGCGCCCGAGACCTTCCAGGCCTGGAGCGTGACGCGCCGTGAACTCGAAACCCTGGCCGACCAGTTGTCGCTGGACGCGGCGGCGACCATCGGGGACTTTTTCGACCTGATCGACGACGCGGCCCACCGCAGCGCCACCGTCTCGACGGTGATGCTGCCGACCGTCGCGCTGTTTCTGCTGCTGGTCGCCTGGGCGGCCCGCCGGCACGTCGTCCGGCCGGTGGTCGCGGCGGCGCGCGCCATGGACTCGGTTTCGGCGGGCTCGCCCGAGATCGCGCTGCCGCCCACCCGCATCGGTGAATTCGCCACCATCTTCGGCGCCGCGCACCGGCTGGCCTCGCTGGTCCAGGCGCTGGAGACGGCGCGCCTGTCGGCCGAAGAGGCGCGCCAGGCGCTGGCCGCCAGCGAGGCGCGCTTCCGCGCCGTGTTCGAGCAGGCCGGACTGGGCATCCTGCAATGCGACGCGGACTGCCGCCTGACCGCCGTGAACCCCGCCCTGGCCCGCATGCTGGGCGGCGAGCCCGACGATTTCGTGGGCCGGCCGATGCAGGCGCTGCTCGACCCCGAGACCTGCCAGCCGGCCGATCTGCTGCGCCATCGGGGCGAGTCCGGCACTTTGGCCGAACGCGAGGTGCGCCTGCGTCGGCGCGACGGGACGCCGCTGTGGGCGAACATCACGCTGACCCGGCTGCACGACGAAACCGGCCAGCAGGGGGGGCAACTGCTTGGGATGGTCGCCGACGTCTCGGAACGCAAGGGCGCCGAGGCGGCGATGGCCGAGATGATGGACGCCCTCAGGCGGTCCAACGCCGATCTCGAACAGTTCGCCTGCGTCGCCTCGCACGATCTGCGCGAGCCGTTGCGCATGGTCACCTCGTACCTGACCCTGATCGAGCGGCGCTCGGGCGACGCGCTCGACACCAACGGCCGCGAGTTCCTCGCCTTCGCCCGCGAGGGTGCGCGACGGATGGACGGGCTGATCCTCGATCTGCTCGAATACGCCCGGGTCGGCCGCGGCGACCAGCCCGCCCAGCCGGTGGCGCTCAACACCGTGGTCGCCGCCGTGTTGCGCGACCTGGAAATCCTGGTGCGCGAGGCCGGCGCCCGCGTGACCATCGCCGGCGATCTGCCGGTGGTGCGCGGCAACGCCGGCGACCTGAAGCGCCTGTTCCAGAACCTTATCTCGAACGCGGTGAAGTACCGGGCCGCCGACCGCGTCCCGGAGATCTTCGTCGAAGCCGTGCCCGAGGGGGGGAACTGGCGAATCGATGTGCGCGACAACGGCATCGGCTTCGAGGATGAATACAGCGGCCGGATCTTCCTGATCTTCCAGCGCCTGCACAACCGGGCGCACTATCCCGGCAACGGCATCGGCCTGTCGATCTGCCAGAAAATCGCCGAGTCGCATGGCGGCCGCATCTGGGCCGATTCGAAGCCCGACGCCGGCAGCACCTTCCACGTCCTGCTGCCCGCCTGGAGGGAACCCCAACGCGGCGACCCGCCCGCCCTGGCCAGGCCGCCCGCCCCTACTCCCGCCAGTGATCCAGCGCCCGTTTGAGGCGGTCGCGGCCTTCGGCGCCGGGGGGCAGGCCGAAGCGCAGCCAGCGCGGCGACACGGCGAACGGGCGGACCAGGATGCCGCGCTCGCCGAGATATTCGTAAAGCGCCCAGGCGCGCCCCGCCGAGACCAGGCGAAACAGCGGCGTGCCGCCCAGCACCGTCATGCCGGCGGCGCCCAGCAGTCCGTCGAGGGCCAACGCCTCGCGGGCCAGGCGGTTGCGGGTGACCGCCATCCATTTGCGATCGGCCAAGGCGCGCGTGCCGATCGCGATGGCCGGGCCGGCCACCGCCCAGGGGCCCATCATGTCGCGCAGGGCCAGGGCGAGCGGCGGCGGGGCGATGGCGAAGCCCAGGCGCAGCCCGGCCAGACCGAAGAACTTGCCGAAGCTGCGCAGGACCACCATGCCCGGCCCGACTCGGCCCGCGACGCTGACTTCGGGCGCGACGTCGGCGAAGGCCTCGTCGACCACCAGCAGCCCGCCGCGCCGCGCCAGCGCCTCGGCCAACGCGACCAAACCGTCGGGTTCGAGCCGGCGGCCATCGGGATTGTTGGGGTTGACCACGACGACCACATGGCCGTCGGCGGCCTGGGCGGCGTCGCACACCGTCACCCGATGACCGGCGGCGCGCCAGCAGCGGGCGTGCTCGCCATAGGTCGGCCCGATCACCGTCACCGTGCAGGGTTCGACAAGGCGGGGCAGGATCTGGATCAGCGCCTGGGTGCCCGGCGCCGCCACCAGCATGGCCGGATCGGGGGCGCGATAGTAGCTGGCGGCGGCCTCGCACAGCGCGGTCATTTCGGCGCGGTCGGGCAGCCGGCGCCAAGCCTCGGGCGGAATCTCGCCCAGCGGATAGGGGAACGGGTTGAGCGCCGTCGACAGGTCGAGCCAGCCATCGGCCGGGCGGCCGAATCGCTCCTCCGCGGCGGCGATGTCGCCACCATGGGCCGGGAGCCCCGATCCGTCGGGTGCGCTGGAGTCCCTGGAACTCATCCCACTGGCCTAGCACCAGCCGCCGGACGGATCAAGCGACTCGGGCGGGCGATCGATGTCGAATCGCCCGCCCGTCGTCGGCTCAGGCCATCGACAGGGCCACGTCGCGCAGCACGTTGACTTCCGTGCGCGTCGTTTCCAGGCGATGGGCGATCACGTCGCCGATCGACACCAAACCCTTGAGCGTTCCGTTCTCCAGCACCGGCAAGTGGCGGATGCGCCGGCTGGTCATCGTGGTCATCAGATCCTTGAGCGGCTCGTCGATGGTCACCGAAATCACCGCCTGGGTCATCACCTGGGCGACCTGCCGAGTCAGCGCCTCGGCGCCGTGGCTGGCCACCTGATGGATGATGTCGCGCTCGGAAAGGATGCCGACCATGGCGCCGTTGGCGTCGAGCACCGGCATGGCGCCGATCTTCTCCTTGTGCAGCAAACGCGCCGCCTCATCCAAACGCGCGTCGGGAGCGATGGTTTTCACCTCGCGCTTTTTCATCTCGAGAACGGCTCGAACGGTCATGGCTTCCTCCGGCGAACGATGTTTGTTGCAGGCCGCGAGGCCCAATCCGCAATGATGATCGCGCAACCAAGGGGCGGACGCCAGCCGCCCGTTTTGATGGGGCGCGCCCCACCCCTTCGGGTGGTCATGGCGGAGTACCCGGAAAGGCCTTTTTTTTCTTCCCAAAAGCGTGGTCGGTCTTTATCCTCACGGAAAACTAATATACGTCCGAGCTAATCAACAAGTTCCCAAAACGCGAGGGGCCGCGCCTAACGAGGGCGGGCTCGAGGGGTGTACGACCATGACCAGTGAAGGGCTCCGCAGCCAAACGATCCTCGTCGTCGGGGGCGGCATTGGCGGCATGACCACGGCGGTCGAGGCGGCCGAGGCAGGCTACGACGTGATCCTGCTCGAGAAGAGCGCGACCCTGGGCGGCCGGGTCGCCCAACTCAGTCGCTACTTCCCGAAGCTCTGCCATCCGACCTGCGGCCTGGAAATCAACTTCCAGCGCATCAAGAAGAATCGCCGAATCAAGGTGATGACCATGACCTCGGTCGCCGGGGTCGAGGGCACGCGGGGCGACTACTCGGTGACGGTGACGACCACGCCGCGCCATGTGAAGGCCAACTGCACGGCGTGCGGCGATTGCGGTCGCGCCGCCGAGAGCATGGTGCCCAGCCCCTTCAATTACGGCATGGACACGGTCAAGGCGGCCTATCTGCCGCACGAGATGGCGTTCCCCCAATTCTACGTGGTCGACCCCTCGGTGGTCGGCACGCCCGAGGGCGAGAAGATCGCCGCCGCCTGCAAGATCGGCGCGGTCGATCTGGCGGCCAAGCCCGAGACCTTCCAGTTGACGGTGGGCGCCATCGTGTGGGCGACCGGCTGGCAGCCCTACGATCCGGCCAAGATCACCACCTACGGCCACGGCCGCGTTCCCAACGTGATCACCAATGTCGAGATGGAGCGGCTGGCCGCCCATGACGGCCCGACCCACGGCAAGATCCTGCGCCCCAGCGACGGCAAGGAGCCGAAGAAGGTGGCGCTGATCCAGTGCGCCGGCTCGCGCGACAACAACCACCTCGCCTATTGCTCGCGGATCTGCTGCCTGGCCTCGATGAAGCACGCCGCCTATCTGCGCGAGCAATACGCCGACGCCGAAGTCGACATCTACTACATCGACATCCGCGCGCACGACAAGCTCGAGGCCTTCTATCGCAAGATCAAGGCCGACCCGCAGGTGAACTGGATCAAGTCGAAACCGTCGCGCATCGAGGTGGCCGAGGACGGCGGCCCGATGGTCTGCGGCGAGAACACGCTGACCCGCGAAATCTACGCCAAGTCCTATGATCTGGTGGTGCTGGCCACCGGCATGCAGTCGTCGGTCAAGGCCGGCGCGCCGGCCGCCGAGATGGACGATTACGGTTTCGTGGTTCCCCATGACGGCTCGGCCGGCATCGGCTCGGCCGGCGTCGCCTCGGGTCCCCTCGACGTGTCCATGACGGTGCAGTCGGCCACCGCCGCCGCGTTGCGCGCCATTCAGGCGGTCAGCGGCGTACGTAATGCCTCGGAGGTTTCGTGATGTCTGAGCGGAAAACCGGCGTCTATCTGTGCAGCGGTTGCGGCATCGGCGAGGCGGTCGACATGGAGAAGGTGGCCAAGGTGGCCACCGCCGAATACAAGGCCCCCCACTGCGTCACCCATGGCGTGCTGTGCGGTGACGAGGGCGTCGCCGCGATCAAGGGCGATCTCGAGGCCGGCACGGTCAATCAGGTGGTGGTGGGCGCCTGCTCGCCCCGCGTGATGGCCGATCGCTTCGCGTTCGACAACGTGGTGGTGCTGCGCGCCAATCTGCGCGAAATGGTGGCCTGGAGCCATCCGGCCGGCGACGAGGACACGCTGGCGCTGGCCGAAGACCAGATCCGCATGGCGATGAGCCAGACCACCCGCGTCAAGATGCCCGAGCCCTTCCTCGAGGGCGAGTTCTCGACCCGGATCATGGTGGTGGGCGGCGGCTTCGCCGGCCTGAGCGCCGCCCGCGAGGCGGCCCGCGCCGGCCACGAGGTCCTGCTGATCGAGCGTTCGGACAAGCTGGGCGGCCAAGCCCTGGGCTGGTCCAAGCGCATGCCGCACCGTCCGCCCTATCGCGACATCGCCGACAACGACACGGCGGCCTTGGCCGCCGCGGTCCAGGCCGACCGGGCGATCAGCGTCAGGCTGGGTCGCACCGTCGCCAAGACCTCGGGCATGCCGGGCAAGTTCGTGGTCGAACTGAGCGACGGGGTCACCGAAACGGTGGGCGCCATCGTGCTGGCCACCGGCTGGCGGCCCTATGACCCGACCAAGCTGGGCCATCTTGGCTATGGCGCGTCGCCCGACGTGGTCACCAACGTCCAGATGGAGGCGCTGCTCGCCACCGGCAAGGTGACCCGCAAATCCGACGGCAAGGCGCCCAAGGCCGTGGTCTTCGCGCAGTGCGCCGGGTCGCGCGATCCCGATCATCTGCCCTACTGCTCGTCGGTGTGCTGCGGCACCACGCTGAAGCAGGCGATCCAGTTGATCGAGGCCGATCCCGAGGTGATGGCCTATGTCGTCTACGAAGAGATGCGGACCCCCGGCACCGCCGAGGAGTTCTATCGCGTCGCCCAGGAGAAGGGCGTCATCTTCGTCAAGGGCAAGGTCAAGTCGGTGGGCGGCGACCTGAAGGTCACCGTGGCCGACGCCCTGCTGGGCGAGGACACCGAGTTGGAAGGCGTCGACATGGTGGTGCTGGCCACCGGCATGGTGCCCAACTCGACCATGCACGACGTGGCCTACGAGAACAACGAATACGCCCAGGTCCAGGTCAACGACGACATCGACCACGGCTCGCCGATCAAGGTGGCCGGCTACAAGGGCGAGGCTCCCGCCGCCGCCGCCGCGCAGGCCAAGAACTGCGTGCCGGCCGGGGCGCCGATCCTCAACCTGCAATATCGCCAGGGTCCGCACATTCCGATGCTGGCCGACGGCTTCAACGACAGCCACTACATCTGCTTCCCCTACGAGACGCGTCGCACCGGCATCTACGCCTGCGGCCCGGTTCGCCGCCCGATGGACATGGGCGAGACGGCCGAGGACGCGGCGGGCGCGGTGATGAAGGCGATCCAGGTGGTTCGCTCGGTGGCCGAGGGCAAGGCGGTGCATCCGCGCGTCGGCGATCTGTCCTTCCCGCGCATCAACCTCAACGCCTGCACCAAGTGCAAGCGCTGCACCGTCGAGTGCCCGTTCGGCGCGATCGACGAGAACGAGAAGGAATACCCCGAGGTCAACCCGACGCGCTGCCGCCGCTGCGGCACCTGCATGGGCGCCTGCCCGGTGCGCACGATCAGCTTCGACAACTACTCGGTCGAGATGATCAGCCAGATGATCAAGGCGGTGAAGGTTCCCGACGAGTTCAGCGGCAAGCCGCGCATCGCCATCCTGGCCTGCGAGAACGACGCCTATCCGGCCATCGACATGGCCGGCTTGAACCGCACCAACTACTCGGCGCATGTCCGCGTCGTGCCGGTGCGCTGCCTGGGCTCGGTCAGCCTGCTCAACGTCTCCGACGCCTTGTCGGCCGGCTATGACGGCGTGATCCTGATGGGCTGCAAGTCGGGCGACGACTACCAGTGCCACTTCGTCAAGGGCAGCGCCATGGCGCAGGAGCGCATGTCCAAGGTCGGCGAGACCCTGAAAAGCATGATGCTCGAGACGGAGCGCGTCGCCGTGATGGAAATCTCCATCGCCGAAAGCCACAAGATCGGCACTCAGATCGACCAGTTCGTCCAGGTCATCGAGAAGATCGGCTTCAACCCGTTCAAGGGGTTCTGACATGAACGCCGCCCCCACTCCGACCCGCAAATACGACCTGTCATTCGCTCGCTACGTCTATCAGAACATCGATGGCGGCGACCGCATGGCCAAGTGCATGCAGTGCGGCACCTGCTCGGGCTCGTGCCCGCTGGGCGACCAGATGGATTACGGCCCGCGCAAGCTGTTCATGATGATCCGCGCCGGGATGAAGGAGGCGGTGCTCACCTCCAACACCATCTGGAACTGCGTGTCCTGCTACAACTGCGTGGTGCGCTGCCCGCGCAAGGTGCCCGTCACCTACATCCTGCACGACCTCGCCACGCTGGCGGTCAAGGAGGGCTACGAGCAGGCCAAGACCGCCATCAACGCCCGCTTCGCCAAGGCGTTCTGGTGGAGCGCGGCGCGCTGGGGCCGCACCGACGAGCGTCTGGTCACCGCCATCTACTACTTCTCCTTCGGCCTGAGCCAGGGGATGAAGATGAGCTTGGCCAATCTGAAGATCGCCCAGGCGATGGTGAAGACCAAGCGCATGCATCTCGGCATGCCGCACAAGATCAAGAACGGCGGCGATCTGAAGGCGATCTTGGCCAAGGCGGCCGAGATCCAAGCCCGCGACCATTGAGAGGCGGAGCGTCACAATGACCAAGTTCACCTACTATCCCGGCTGCAGCTCGCAGGCCAGCGCCGCCCATCTCGACAAGTCGCTCCGCTCCACCTTCGAACGGCTGGGCCACAGCCTGAACTACATCGAAGACTGGAACTGCTGCGGCGCCTCGGTGGGCCACATCCACACCGGCCACCTGATGAACTCGGCGCTGTCGGCGCGCAATCTGGCGCTGGCCAAGGAGCAAGGCGGCACGGCCGACGTGGTCAGCCCCTGCGCCGCCTGCTATCTCAACACCCATTACGTCAACGAATCGATCCGCGGCTCCGAGAAGCTCAAGGACCAGTTGAACGAGGCGCTGGGCGCCGCCGGCAAATCCTATGACGGCTCGCTGCACGTCCGCCACGCCTGCGAGGTGCTGGTCACCGACGTGGGCAAGGACAAGCTGGCCGAGGCGGTCAGAAAGCCCCTCACCGGCCTGAAGGTCGCCGGCTGGGTGGGCTGCCAGACGGTGCGGCCCTTCGCCAACACCGAGCGCGGCAACAATTTCGACTCCTACGACCAGCCGACCTTCCTTGACGACTTCATCACGGCGACCGGCGCCGAGGCGGTGCCGTTCGAGAACAAGACCGCCTGCTGCGGCGGTTCGGTCTCGGTGATGGACGTCAACAAGTCCATCCACCTGATGAAGCGCATCCTGGACGAGGCGGCGGCCGCCGGGGCCGACGTGGTCGCCACCCCCTGCCCGCTGTGCCAGACCAATCTGGAAATGTACCAGACGCTGATCAACACCCGCTACGGCACGACCTTCAACATCCCCGTGGTGTTCTACAGCCAGTTGCTGGCCGTGGCCTTCGGCCTCGATCCCTACGAGGCGGCCGGGTTGGACCAGAACATCATCCGCTCGGAAAAGCTGGAAGCCATGGGCGGCGCCGTCAGCGCCTGACATTCGGTGAGCGGTCGGCTTGACCGTTCGCCGATAAAGCCGCCATTGAGGCGGCGGCCAAGGGCGCCGGGGCGCCCGCCCGGCGAGGGGCTGATGAGGCGAGC
>JADFZP010000355.1 GCA_015232485.1 Alphaproteobacteria bacterium | reverse complement strand
CGCGGGCGGCGGTAAGGGCCTCTTGCTGTGGCCGTGGAGCCGCATGACCGCCTAGCGCCGCGTTGCCGAGGTGATGAAAGCCGCCGGCATCAGCGCCCCCCCACGCCAGGGGTCAGTACATTATTGGGACACAGATATACGGCAGGGAAAAGAAGTGTGATCACGGGCTGAGCACGAGCTGCCGCATGCCGTCTGGATCACGGTCGGCTTGCGGGCTCCAGATATAGTCGCCGGTCAGGTTGATGTGCTCCCAGCCGAGTGGCGACAGCTGGCGCAGCACCTGGTCGTCGCATCGTTCGCCGGACCGGATCCGGTGGTCCAACGCCCGCCCGAGGTAGCGGGTGTTCCAGAGGACAATGGCTGCGGTGACAAGGTTGAGGGCTGCGGCGCGGTGGAGGTGGCTTTCGTGGCTGCGGTCCCTGAAACGGCCGAGACGATGGAACGACACTGCCCTGGCGAGGGCATTGCGGGATTCCCCCTTGTTGAGTTCCTCGGTCGTCTCCCGGCGCAAGCCTGGATCGCCGATCCAGTCCAGCGTCGCCAGCGTGCGCTCGATCCGACCAATCTCGCGCAGCGCCAGTGCCAATCCGTTTTGCTTGGGGTAGGCAGCGAGCTTTTTCAGGAGCAGCGCGGCGGTGACCGAACCCGCCCGCAACGCCGCGGTCACCCGGACAATGTCGTCCCAGTGGCTTGCGATCAGGCCCGGGTCGAGCCGCTCGCCGAGAAGCGGGCCGAGGACGCCGTACCGAAGCCGGGCCCCGGCAGCGTAGAGGCGCCGATCATCCAGGTTGGGGATACGGGGCAAGAACCGCAGCCCCAGGAGGTGCATCAAGGCGAAGACGTGGTCGCTGACGCCGCCAGCGTCGGTGCGGTGTTCCCGGATGTCGAGCCCGCTTCCGTGATGCAGCAGTCCGTCCAAGACTTGGGCGGCTTCGTTGGCGGTGGCGGCGATAACCGTGACGTGGAATGGCGCGTAGCGGTCGGAAATGTGGGTGTAGAGCTTGATGGCGGGATCGCGGCCGTAATGCGCGTTGACCACCCCTGCCGCTTCGCCGGCGCCGCCGAGGAAGAAGTGCTGGCCATCGGACGTTGCGCCGCCCCCGCCGCCGAACCAGCGGGCCATCGGCTGGCGGTGCTGCGCCTCGACCAGCCGTGCCAAGCCGATCCGGTAGGTCTCTTCCCGCATGTGCCATGTGGCGACCCAGAGAAGCTGGCGGCGCGTCGCGACCGGGCAGACCTGGGCCATGCGCGTCAGTCCCATGTTGTTCGCTTCGGCGATGAGGGTCGCCAGGAACGCGCGGCGGTCGCCGGGTGGACGGCCGGTCTGGAGGTGGCCGAAGTGGCCGGCCAAGTCCGTCCAGCCGTCCACTTCGTCGAGCAGGTCCGTGATCCGGATCTGCGGCACCATCCGGTAGAGCCGGCTGGCGAGTTGGTCCGCCTCGGACTTGTCGTCAGCCACGGTGCGGCGCAGCTTAAGCTTGCCGCCCTCCAGGGTGACGCCGTCCGCCGCTCCGGCTTCGAGCGCCTGAGCGGCATCGCGCAAACCGCGGTCGAGCAGGACCAGCCGCTGCGAAAGGTAGCTTTCCGCCGTCGGATATGGCTGCACTGGCAGGCGGGCGACCGCGAGCGGGAGGGGCGCCGACGCCGAAGGCGGCGCCAGGCACGCGTCCAGCGGCTGGTAGAGCCGAGAGCCGTGGACCCAGACGTCGCCCGCGCGCAGCCGGTCGCGCAGCTCGAAGAGGACGCACAGCTCGTAAAAACGGCGGTTGCAGGCTTTTCCTTCAACGATGACGTGTCGTCGCCACCGCCGGGAGACGAAGGTGGTCGGGGCTGTCGCTGGCAGCACTCGACGCGGATGGCCCGAGAGCTCCCGCAGATGCTTGAGCGCCGCCAGGAGCGGCTGCACACACGCGGCCCCCTCGAAGGCGAAGTTCGCCAGCAAGCGTGGCCCAACCTGCCGGAAGACGGCGTGTTCGGGGCCAAGATCGGCCACCAGGTCGGAGGCCTCCGGCCGCAGGAGCTGACGCAGCTGGCGGGCCGAGACGGCCAGCTCTTCCCAAGTCTGCATGGCGACCAGCGCGGCATGGGCGTCCTTTCCACCGCTGTGCGCTGCGGCGCCAGCGTCGATTGCGTCGGCGAGCCGGCCGAGCCGGTCGCGGCCGGCCGCTTCCAGGGTGGCCGTCCGTGCCGTGCCGCGCTTTTCCGCACGGCGCCAGGCGCGGCCGACAAGTCCGTCGAACATCGACAGGGCCGCGTCGGTCAGGTCGGCTTCCAGCTCCCGCACGGTGGCGGCCAGCATGGCGCGGCGGCGAGGCGCCGCCATCTGCTGGAAAGCCTGGGACGACAGGCGCTTGCCCTCGCGCGCCATCTGCGTCAGGCGGGCCGCCCAGTCTGTCGGGCAGGCGACATTGGAAAGGCCGACACCGCGCACCAAGTCGAGCCGGTCGAGGATTTCGCCGAAGCCTGCGGCGCGCACACTACCAGGCGGTTCCCGCAACCAGCTCAGTCGAGTCTGCCGACGGTGGACCTTGTCGGACAGCAGCGCATCGAGCCGGGCTTCCTGGTCTGCGGAAAGGAGCTTGGACAGCCCCTGGACAACGACTCGGTCGGCGGCGTCCATCGCCTTGGCCGCCAAGCGCTCGACCACGGTCACGCCGGGAATTATCATCCGCCGCCGCCGCATTTCCTCCAGCAGCGCCGCAATCAGCGAGAAGCCGTCGCCGCAGCGGAGCGCGAGCGGCGCCAGCCACGCCTGAAGGCAGGCCCGGTTTGGCCGGGTGAAGTCCTGGAACTCGAACCGCGTCCGCAGCGTGGCCAAATGCTCGTACCGGGTTGGCAGCCGGCGCGCGAACCCGGAGATCGCGTCTGGCGAAACGCCAATCTGTTCGGCGACGAACTCGAGCAGGGGGAAAGGAACGATCTCCCCGCGGCGAAAGACGCGCCCAGGGTAGCGCAACACGCAGAGCTGCAGGGCGAAGGCTAGTCGGGTTTCGGGTGTGCGGCACCGGGCGATGGCTTCCCGGTCGTCATCGCTCAGGGAATAGTATCGGAGGAAGGATTCTTCCGTCTCCGGCAGCGCCATCAAGGCGTTGCGTTGGGTATCGGTCAGGGACAGGCGGGCCGGCATCGCGATTTTCTCTTTGTGGCACGCCTGAAAATTTCACAAAGGCATTGCCATTTACCAGTCCAATGGAAGAGGTTTGTGCAATGCTGAACGCCAAGCGCGCCGTGGAAGTACGGCAAGCTTCCGGAAACGGCCGTTTGCGAAAGGCCCCGCGCTTGCTCCTCGGCTATCTCCGCGTCTCGAAGGGCGACGACCAGAGCACCGCCCTCCAGCGCCGCGCCTTGGCTCAGGCCGGCGTGGAGCGGTTCTTCGAGGACGTCGCGTCCGGCGGCCGGTGGGACCGGCCGCAGCTGCACCGCCTACTCGACCAGCTTAGGGCGCAGGATGTCGTCGTCGTCTGGAAGCTCGACCGGCTGTCACGGTCCCTGAAGGACCTTCTCGCCATCCTCGACCGGATCGACGAGAAGGGGGCCGGCTTCCGCTCGGTGACCGAGTCCGTCGACACCACGGTCCCGGCCGGGCGCATGATGATGCAGATGGTCGGCGCCTTCGCCGAATTCGAGCGGTCCATGATCCGCGAACGCACCCGGGCCGGACTGGCGGCGGCGCGGGCGGAAGGCCGGATCGGCGGCCGCCGGCGCAAGCTCGACCCCGTCCAGCAGGCCGACGTCGTCGACAACGTGCTGTCGGGCCGGCGGACGGCGGCGCAGATGGCGCGGCTCTACAACGTCAGCCAGGCGACCGTCTCCCGCCTGATTGCCGCAAACCGCCAAGCCACGTCGCCAGCATAGGGGACCAACCGGCTTACCGTATATCTGAGTCCCGATAATGTACTGACCCGCGCCACCCCCCGCCGTCGCCGCTTGAAAGCTACGGGCCTGCGGCTTTCACCGGGTGCGTACTGCCCTCTCATCCAGTTGGTGAGAGTGGTTGCAACGCTCTCAGTCAAAAGTCTGCTCCCCATCCCGGCGCCCGGATCGACGTGGCTTCGCTTGATTGGCTTGG
>JADFZP010000354.1 GCA_015232485.1 Alphaproteobacteria bacterium | reverse complement strand
CGCGACCACCGCGCGCGCCGCGCCGCCCGCCCCCAGCACCACCGCCGGGCCGGCGTCGGGACGCCAGCCGGGATGGCCCTGGCGCAGATTTTCCAGGAAGCCGAAGGCGTCGGTGTTGCGTCCCTCCAGCCCGCCGTCGGGACGCGTCACGATGGTGTTGACCGCGCCGATCCGCCGCGCCGTGGGCTCGACCGCATCGACCACCGCGAGCGCCGCCTCCTTGTGCGGCACCGTGAGATTGACGCCCGCGAAGCCCATCGCCGGCAGGGCGCGCAACACCCGCTCCAAATCCTCGGGCCGCACCGGCAGCGGCACATAGGCGCCGTCGATGCCGTGATGCTCAAGCCACCAGCCATGCAGCCGCGGCGACCGCGAATGCCCGACCGGCCAACCGATGACGCCCGCCAAGCGGGCCTTGCCCGAGAGGATCATCGCCCGATCACCCCGTTGTCGCGCAGGAAGTCGAGCAGCGGCAGCAGCGGCAGGCCCAGGATGGTCGCGTGGTCGCCCTCGATGCGGGCGAAAAGCTGGATGCCCAATTCCTCGATCCGGTAGGCGCCGACCGAGGACAGCACGTCGTCGCCGGCCCGCTCGAGATAGGCGTCGAGGAAATCCTCGCCGAACGGCCGCATGGTCAGCCGGGCGCGCTCGACGGCGTGCCAGACGCGCTGGCCGTCACGCACCGCCACCACGGCGGAAATCAGGGTGTGGCGTCGACCGCGCAGGGCGAGAAGCTGGGCGCGCGCGGCGGCGCGGTCGGCCGGCTTCTCTACCCAAGTCCCCTCGCAATCGAGCATCTGATCGGCGCCCAGCACCAGGGCGCCGGGATGGCGGGCCGACACTTGCAGCGCCTTGACCTCGGCCAGGGCTTCCGCCGCGCGGGCCGCGTCGGCGCCCTCGGCGAGCAGCGAATCGCGCAACGCCGCCTCGTCGATGCGGGCCGGATCGACCAGCACCGGCACCCCGGCCCGCTGAAGCATGTCGCGCCGCGTCACGCTGCCCGAGGCCAGCACCGGGATGGTCATCGCGTGGCGTCCCCGCCTCCGGCGCGGCGCCGCAGGTAAAGCTGCAGGATCGCCGCCGAGGCTTCCTCGATCGAGCGGCGGGTGACGTCGATCACCGGCCAGCCGTGATGGGCGAAGACGCGCCGCGCGTTGGCCACCTCTTCCCGCACCTTGTCCATGTCGGCATAGTCGCTTTCGGGATTTTGGTTGAGGAAGCGCAGCCGGTTGCGGCGGATCTCGCTCAGGCTTTTGGGGTCCTTGGTCAAGCCGACGATCAGCGGCTTGCGCGCGGCGGCCAAGGGCGGTGGCAGCGGCACGCCCGGCACCAGGGGATAATTGGCGGCCTTGAGGCCCTTGTTGGCGAGATACATGCAGGTCGGCGTCTTCGAGGTGCGCGACACGCCGACCAGCACCACGTCGGCCTCGTCGACGTCGTCGACCATTTGGCCGTCGTCATGGGCCAGGGTGAAATGCATGGCGTCGATGCGCTCGAAATACTCGGCGTCGAGGACGTGCTGGCGGCCGGGCAGGGCGCGGACCTCGGAATCGAGGAACGAGGACAGCGCCGCCATCACCGGATCGAGCACGGGAATGCAAGGCATCTTCAATTGGCGGCAGGCTTCCTCGAGCAAGGCGCGCACCCCGAGATCGACGATCGTGAACAGAACGAGGCCGGGATTGGCCTCGATGCCGCTGACCACGCGCTCGACCTGGCCTTCGGTGCGGACCAGCCACCACAGATGCTGGACCGCCTGGGTGTTCTCGAACTGCACCAGACACGCGCGGGCGACGCTGGACAGCGTCTCGCCGGTGGCGTCCGAAACCAGGTGGAGATGGAATTCCTTCATGTGGATAAGCGCCAATTGCGTGGATAACCGGGGGCTGGACGAAGTGTGCCGTTTTTCGTCCACGCTCGCCACCGGGAATCGTGGGCGATCCCCCCAGGGGGAAAAGACCGCGGCCGCCGAGGCGAAAGGGGTGCATCGTCCGACGATCCCCGTTTTCCCCGCTTTCCCCCGGCCGCGGCGGCACAGGGAATCGGCCGCATGACGCCCGGTCATCCACCGGAATGGCGCGGGTGGATGGTCCTGGGGATGAACCGTGCATGGAATCGCATCCCCATCATCCACAGGTATCCATCACCCCAACCACTTTTCAGGTTTCTATAAAGCTTGTATGAAGTAGGCATGATGACAGACCGAGCGAACAAGCCCTTCCTGCGTGCCTTGGCCGGCGAGACGCCAACGCCGCCACCCGTCTGGTTGATGCGGCAAGCGGGTCGCTATCTGCCCGAATACCGCCAGGTGCGCACCCAGGTCGGGGGCTTCCTCGAACTGTGCTACACGCCCGAGAAGGCCGCCGAGGTGACCTTCCAGCCGTTGCGGCGCTATGGCTTCGACGCCGCCATCCTGTTCTCGGACATCCTGGTGGTGCCCGACGCGCTTGGCCAGCAGGTGGCGTTCCGCGAGGGCGAGGGGCCGGTGCTGACGGCGGTGCGGGACGAGGCGGCGATCGCGGCCTTGTCGCTGGACGGCTTTCTGGGCCATCTGGCGCCGGTCTTCGAGACGGTGCGGCGGCTGGCGGCCGGCATCCCCCAGACCACCGCCCTGATCGGGTTCGCCGGGGCGCCCTGGACGGTCGCGACCTACATGGTCGAAGGGGCCGGCAGCAAGGAATTCATCGCCACCAAGACGATGGCCTATGGCCAGCCCGAGGTGTTCGCCCGGCTGATCGATCTGCTGGTGCGGGCCACCGGCGATTACCTGATCGCGCAGATCGACGCGGGCGCCGAAGCGGTGCAGTTGTTCGACTCGTGGGCCGGAGCGCTGCCCGAGGAGCCGTTCGGGCGCTGGGTGATCGCGCCGACCCGCGCCTTGGTCGAGCGTCTGCACGCCGAGCGGCCGGGGGTGCCGGTGATCGGCTTCCCGCGCGGCGCCGGGCTGCTGTATGAACGCTATGTGGCCGAAACCGGCGTCGACGCGGTCGGCCTGGACACCGCCGTGCCGCTCGACTGGGCGGCCGAGCGGTTGCAGCCGCGTTGCGCGGTGCAGGGCAATCTGGACCCCATCCTGCTGGTGGCGGGAGGCGAGGCGCTCGATCATGGCGTCGATCGCATCCTGGCGGCGTTGGGCAAGGGGCCGTTCGTGTTCAATCTGGGCCATGGCATCGTGCCGGCGACGCCCCCCGACAATGTCGCCCGGCTGATGGACCGGATACGGACGAGGCGCTGAGATGGCCAGGACCGCCGTCGTCCTGTTCAATCTGGGCGGGCCCGACGGGCCGGACGCGGTGCGGCCGTTCCTGTTCAACCTGTTCAACGATCCCGCCATCATCGGCGCGCCGGGGCCGATCCGCTGGGCGCTGGCCCGCTTCATCTCGGCCAGACGGGCGCCGGTGGCGCGCGCCATCTATGACCGAATCGGCGGCCGCTCGCCGCTGCTCGAACTGACCCGCGCCCAGGCCGCCGCGCTCGAGGCCGCGCTGGGCGCCGATCATCGGGTGTTCGTCGCGATGCGCTACTGGCATCCGCTGACCGAGGAGACGGTCGCCGAGGTCTTCGCGTGGCGGCCCGACCGGGTGGTGCTGCTGCCGCTTTATCCCCAATATTCGAGCACCACCAGCGGCTCGTCGATCGAGGCGTGGCGCAAGGCGGCGGCCAAGGCCGGACTGACCGCGCCGACCGAGGCGATCTGTTGCTGGCCGACCGAACCGGGCTTCATCGGCACGGTGGCGCGGCAGACCGCCGAGGCGCTGGCCGCCTCGCCGCCGGGCGCGCGGGTGCTGTTCTCGGCGCATGGCCTGCCCAAGAAGGTGATCGCCGGCGGCGATCCCTATCGGTGGCAGGTCGAGCGCACCGCCGAAGCCGTGGTCGCCGCGCTGGGCGTTCCCGGTCTGGACTGGCTGGTCTGCTATCAAAGCCGCGTGGGGCCGCTGGAATGGATCGGGCCGGCCACCGATGACGAGATCCGAAGGGCCGGCGCCGACAAGGTGGGGCTGGTGGTGGTGCCGATCGCCTTCGTCTCCGAGCATTCGGAAACCCTGGTCGAGCTGGATATCGAATACGCCGAGCTGGC
>JADFZP010000353.1:1877-4078 GCA_015232485.1 Alphaproteobacteria bacterium | reverse complement strand
ATGGCGCACGGGCTGGACATGATGCCCAACCCCGAATACCACGCGATGAGTCGGTAGTGCACTGACGCTTTTGTCCCCTTTTCCGTCATGGCCGGGCTTGACCCGGCCATCCACGTCTGACCGCGGAAGAGAAAGCGGAAACAACGGCTTGTACGGCTGTCATGTGGATGCCCGGATCAAGTCCGGGCATGACGGCGTGGGAGGTTGCCTGTATCTTCTCAGACCTCCAACGTCATACCCGCGAAAGCGGGTATCCATGCCGGCGCATCAACCGCGAAAGTGGCATGATCTCTTTGACGAAGCGGCCAAAGAGCACCACGATCAGATGGATGCCCGCTTTCGCGGGCATGACGAAGGGGGGCGGTGCGGCCCATCACGGCCGTCATCCCCGCGAAGGCGTCGCCTTCGCGGGCATGACGAGGGGGCGGTGCGGCTCAATACTTCTGATCACCCCACATCGTCTTGTCGAAGCGGATGACCCGGTTGCGGCCGGTTTCCTTGGCCTGATACAGGGCGACGTCGGCGAATTTGACGGCTTGCCAGAACGTCTCGCTGTCGCCGGGGAAGTCGGCCAGACCGATCGAGATGGTCTTTTTCAGCACCACGCCGCCGGCCACGATGTCCAGGGCCTCGACGGTGGTGCGGATCTTCTCGGCGACCGCGTCGGCGGCTTCGGGCGAGCTGTCGAGCAGGATCACCAGGAACTCCTCGCCGCCGTAGCGGATCACCAGGTCCGAGGCGCGCACCGCTTGGCGCAGGACCTTGGCCAGGGCCTTGATGACCAGATCGCCGGCATCGTGGCCGTAGGTGTCGTTGACCATCTTGAAATAGTCGAGGTCGAGCATCATCACCGCCAGACGGGCTTGGCGGCGCTGGACGTTGGCGACCAGGGTGTCGACGTATTCCTCGAGGAAGCGGCGGTTGTTCAGCCCGGTCATCGGATCGGTCAGGCTCGATTCGCGCAGGGTCTCCATCAGCTTCTTGGTCTCGAGGACCGGCGCCGCCTCGCGCAGGTAGAAATTGATGAAGGGGACCAGGGACTGCATCATGTTCTCGGCGCCGGGCCGCACGACCAGTTGCAGCACGTTGCCAACCGCCCCCGATTGCAGAATCGGCAGGCAGATGTGGCTGCGCGGGCCGTTGTTGCCATCGGGCTGGAACGAGTAGCAGATGTTGGGGTTGGCGACGCCGTCGACGATGTGGCCGGTGCGCCGGGCGCGGCAGGCCTCGCTGCGCACCAGGATTTGCGGGTCGCACCAGTGGCACGAGGCTTCGCCCTGGCCGTCGACGTAAAGCGGCACCATCTGATTCTTGTTGGGCACCATCTCGTAAAGACTGAACTCGTCGACCGAGAATTCCTCGCCCAAGACGCGGACGAGGCGCTGGTGGATTTCCAGCTTGGTCTCGTCCTCTTCGATCGACTGCTTGAAATGGGCGGCGCGAGTCAGGCCGTCGACCATTTCGATGGTGGCGTTCAACTGATTCTCGCCCGGAGTGGGCAGGCGGTTGGTCAGCCGCGCCACATTGCCGGCGATTCGGCTGAGTCCGTCGTCGAGGAAGCCCAGCAGGCGGTTCATGTCGCGGGCGATCTCGCCGATCTCGTCATTGCTGATCTGCTCGACATTGCCCTTGAAATCGCCGCGCAGGGCGCGCTGCACCGCCTCTTCGACATTGGCGGCGGTCAAGGCGATCGGTTGGATCAGCCGGCGGATCAGGAAGAAGGCGATGCCGGCGAAGGCGGCCACCGTTCCCACCATGCCCAGCACGGTGAGGATGGCTTGGCGCTTCAGGTTGCCGATCGACACCTGCATGGTGACGGCGCCCAGCACGCTGCCTTCGGGCACCGCGTGGCACTGCAGGCAGTTGGGCGAGCCGCGGTCGCTGGCCACGAACGGGATGGTGCCGCGAATCAGCGTGTCGCCGTCGACCTCGATGATCTCGTATTGCGGCTTGGCGTCGGCGAGGACCTGCTTCTCGATCTCGTCGCTGACCGATTCGGCCTCGAGGCCCTTGCCGTATTGCTCCTCGACCAGCGGCGCGCGCACGACTCGGGCCGAGTGGAGGCCTTTGACGTCCATCAGGCGGCGCAGGAAGCTCTCGCGCTTGTCGATGACGCCGTTGATCATCGCCTCGGTCAGATGCACCCGCACAATCTCGGCGGTGGTCCGGATGTGCTCGGTCGACGAGGCGACGGAGAAGGT
>JADFZP010000353.1:0-1777 GCA_015232485.1 Alphaproteobacteria bacterium | reverse complement strand
GCGGTTTTTCGATGACGTGGCACTTGCCATTGCGTCGGCCGAAGTCCATCTTCTCGGGGTCGAACTTGCTTGGTTCCGTCCCCGACTGCGCGTATCGGTGCCGTTCTGGTCTTCGCCCGGGCAATTTGATGCACTGCCGCGATATCGCGGTCGGGCAACCGCCAGTCGAGAGGAGACCCATGTCCACTGGCACCGTAAAATGGTTCAACGCCACCAAGGGCTATGGCTTCATCCAGCCGGATGACCAGTCCGCCGACGTTTTCGTCCACATTTCGGCCGTCGAGCGCGCCGGGATGACGGGCCTGCGCGAGGGCCAGAAGCTCTCTTACGAACTCGAGCGCGGCAAGAACGGCAAGACTGCCGCCGTGGGCCTCAAGGCGCTCTGACACCGGAGCGCTGGGGGCGGTCCGCCGCCCCCGGGCCGCTTTTTCTGGAAGGATTGCGCTCCCGCCGATTGTGGCTTGGGGGCGCCTCGTTGCGAGGATGGTTTGGCAAAGGAAGATCTCATCGAGTTCGACGGCGTGGTCAGCGAAGTGCTGCCCGACGCCCGCTTTCGCGTGAAGCTGGATACCGGCCATGAAGTGATGGCCTACGCGTCCGGCCGCATGAAGAAGAACCGCATCCGCATCCTGGTCGGCGACCGCGTCACCGTCGAGATGACGCCCTACGACCTGACCAAGGCGCGAATCAATTACCGCCACAAGGACGAGAAGGCCGCCGCCGCCGCCGCCGCCGCTCGCGTGCAGCGCCCGCCGGTGCGTCGCCGCTAAGCGACCGGGCCATCCTGCCGCTGGGTGGCCGTCACGGTCACCAAGGGGTGGTCCTCCTCGAACTTCACCTCCGCCGGATTGAACGGAGCCTGGGTGGTCCGTCGAACGCTGGCCGGCGCAAGCCGGCCCTCGGCGAGCAGGCTCTCGACCAGCGCCCAATCGGCCGCCAAGGTGCGGCCGGCATGGGTGAAGGCGGTGCCCACCGACCGCGCCTCGGGCGGGGTCAACTGGACCGGCTGCGATTCGCCGTTGCGGGTCACCAGCATGATGCAGCCCTGACGGTCCTGCAACTGGTCGCCCGGCTGCGTCTCATAGACTTCGAAGACGAGATCCCAAAGCTGGTGACCGCCGCTTGGCGCGGCGCGGCGCTCCTCGTCGACATAAACCCCGCTGGGGCGGCGCCCGATGGCGCGATAGACGGTGAACGGCGCCACGACATCAAGGCCGCGGCGGACGGGGACCGGCGAACGCATCGGGGCTCTCCCAAGGTGAATGACGTTCTGAATAAATGGGCCACGCCCCCCGGTCATGCAACCGGCCGGGCCCGAAATGCCGCGATGGCGCCGCTTCGAGACTCCCGTCGGGGTGGACCGGGACCATGGTCGCGGTCCGGGGCCGCTTGGCACCCCCAAAGTAAACTGGAAATCGTTGTCCGAATTGCAAGCGCTTGTTATGGTCGGCTGATGGGTTAGACCGCCCGAAGTTCCTTGTGCAACCTCAAAATGAGCCGTTTCCGCGCATGAACGCGTTATCCGAAAGTGCCGAATTCATCATGTTCGTAGGGCAACCGTTGTCGCCCGGCGGTGATTGGCCGCTTCCGGTCGTGGAAGCGCTCGATCCCACCTCGCGGCCGGCCACCGCACCCTTGGTCGCGGTGCTGCGCCTGACCGGGTCCGACGCCCTGGCCGAGATCGCCGCCCTGCCAGCGGTCCCCGTGCTGGTGCTGGGCGACGCGGAACGCGAGGAGGCCTGTTTCGAGGCCGGCGCCGCCGATTTCGTCGCCCTGC